>NZ_JACNDD010000074.1:0-32510 GCF_017351395.1 Pseudomonas sp. FW305-28 | reverse complement strand
CGCACAGCCAGCGCAAATGCCTAGTTCTGTTCACGCTCATAGCGATCCAGGGTATCGCTGGCAATCTCCCGCCCCAGGGCGATCAACTCCGGCGCCTTGTAGAACTCGAAGAACCGGCACACCCGTTTCGGCACGTTGATCAGCACATCCGGCGGGTAACCGGCGATCTTGTACTGGGCCAGTGAGGTCTGCATCACTTCGAAGCTCTGGTTGATCAAGTCCAGCAACGAAGCCGGGCCGACGTTATCGATGATGAATGAGCCAGTGGCGGATTTCGGTGCGCCTTCGTTCTCTGGCGCGGCAGCCGGTTGTTGGCCCTCGGGCTCGGCCGAGTCGATCCACGGGTTGATGTCGGCGGCCTCGGCTTTCAAGGCTTCCTGCTCCAGCAGCAGCAACTGCTCGGCCTGCTTGCGGCGAAACGGCAGGCGCGAGCCCAGGGAACTGACCAGGGTGTCGAAGCGGCGCCTGAACGCAGCGGGGCGCGGGATCACCGGTAATCGGTACTGTTTCTGGTTGGTGGCGTTGAGGTTGACCGCGATGATCAAGTCGCAGTGGCTCGACACCACCGGCACGATCGGCAACGGATTGAGCAGGCCGCCATCCACCAGCATGCGATTGCCTTGCATCACGGGTGTGAACAGGCTGGGAATCGCCGCTGAGGCGCGCATTGCCTGGTGCAGGCAGCCTTCCTGGAACCAGATTTCCTGCTGGTTGGTCAGGTCGGTTGCGACGGCGGTGTAGGGGATGCGCAACTCTTCAATGTTGAGTTCGCCGACGATCTTGCGGATCTGCCCAAAGACCTTCTCGCCGCGGATCGCCCCCAGGCGAAAACTGACGTCCACCAGGCGCAGGACATCCAGGTAATCCAGGCTTTCGATCCAGTTGCGGTACTCCTCGAGCTTGCCCGCCGCATAGATCCCACCCACGACAGCCCCCATGGAACAACCGGCGATGCAGGCAATGTCGTAGCCACGTCGTTCGATTTCTTCGATCACCCCGATATGGGCATAGCCCCGGGCGCCACCCGAGCCCAATACCAATGCGACACGTTTTGTCATGACCCGGCCTCTTGTCGAACAGGCTTCAACAATGCACTCATCGACGGCTCGGCTCAATCGTTGTGGCGCAGACGTCGTTTTTTGACACGCTGCGACGGCATTTGCGTATGCTCGGCCACACTCGAATTTACGCGGTCAAGCAAGGCACTTTTCGCCGTTGCCACCGTCTTAACAGCACGACTGTTGACCTGACCTGAGGTGTTATTGATGAAAGCCCGGATCCGCCTGCCCTTGGTGGCATCTTTGATGATTTTGGCCCTGGCCGGTTGCGCAGGCAAAACCGCTTACCGCGATAGTTGTGGCAGCCAGCTCGACAGCGCCTGGCGTGAACTGGACCTGGCCAAGGCCGAAGGCTTTGCCGGCACCGTCAGCTACTCCAAGGCCTTGTCCCTGCTGACAGGCGCCAAGACCCAGCAGCAATTCGAAGCGTTCGAAGGCTGCTCCAAGAAAGCCGAGAAGGCGCGTTTCTACATTCGCGAATCCCGCGCGGGACGATAAAGGCAGCGACAAGCCATCAGCTGCAAGCTACAAGGGAAGGGGACAGAATCTTTTTTCACGGGTAGCTTGCGGCTTGACGCTCAACGTTGTGTACGGAGTACGTCCATGATCGATCGGCTGGTGGCCCGCATATTGGGCCTGGAAGTCCGCCTGTTGGCCTGTCAGGCCCGCTTGAATGCCCACACCGACAGCGAAGCGCTGCATGACCTGCGGACCACGGTGCGCCGTTTGCGCAGCCTGCTTCGTCCGCTGCGTGGGTTGCCCGGCGTCGAACAACTGGAAACGGCGGCTTCGGCGGTGGGTACCCTGACCACGCCCCTGCGCGATCGGGAAGTGTTGGCGGCTTACCTTGAACAACATGGCCTGGCCGAGGCGGCGCGGCGACGCCAGATACAAATGGCCGATGCCTATCCCGCCGTGGCCGCGAGTGTTGAACTGGCCCAGTTGCTGATGATGCTCGATGCCTTCCCGCGCTTCATTCGCGCCGCCCAGCGTGAGGGGCTGCTGAAGGGCTTGCGCAAAAGCATCGAGAAGCGCCTGGACAAACAGTGGAAGAAACTCGGCGAAGCCCTGCGTGATCCGGCCCATGACCGCCACCGGTTGCGTCTGCTGATCAAGCGCGTGCGCTACGCCATCGAAGCTTACCCTGAGCTCGACCGCCTGCCCGAAGCCGCCATGCCACGGCTCAAGTCCGCCCAGGGCGCGCTGGGCGACTGGCACGATTGCTGGCAATGGCTGGCCAGGGCCAGGGAAGAAACCGATCTGCAAGCTTGCGTGCCCACCTGGCACGCCACGATGGAAAAGGCTGAGGCCAAGTCCGACAAGGTGCTCGACAAGCTGATTGCCAGTTGCTTCGAAAAATCCTGAATCCACCCTATTTCCCCTTGTGGGAGCGAGCTTGCTCGCGATGGCGGTGGGTCAGTTTGCATACAGGTTGACTGATACACCGCCATCGCGAGCAAGCTCGCTCCCACAGTGGTTGGGGTGGATTCAGGAATCCTCGGCTTTTCTGTCAGCCTCTTTGGCCGGAATGAGCCCTGTGCCGCCTGTCTGGGCTGGTTAAGATGCCTTCATCCTTTTCCCCTGTTTTCGAGGTCGTCATGCGCTTTTCCGAGTTGATCGATGCCGTGCGCCGGCAGCCAGGTGCTGTGACCATCGCGCCGGAATGGGGCCAGGGCCGGGCCAGTTTTGGTGGGTTGGTGGCGGCGCTGCAATATGAGGCGATGCGTGCCCAAGTGCCGGCGGATCGCCCGGTGCGTTCCCTGGCGATTACCTTTGTCGGCCCGGTCGAGCCCGACGTGCCGGTCAGTTTCGAAGTCGAGGTGTTGCGAGAAGGCAAGGCGGTAAGCCAAGTGTTGGGGCGTGCGGTGCAGAACGGTCAGGTGGTGACCGTGGTGCAAGGCAGCTTTGGTGCCTCGCGCTCGTCCGTGGTGGCGGTGCAGGCCGACCCTGCACCGGAATTCAAGAGCGTGGAGCAATGCCAGGAACTGCCTTACGTCAAGGGCATGACTCCGGAATTCATGCGGCACCTGGCAATGCGCTGGAGCGTCGGCGGCTTGCCGTTCAGTGGCAATAAATCCCGGAGCATGGGCGGCTGGGTGCGCTTGCGCGGCGATGTGCAGGAGGAGCCGCTGAACGAAAGCCATATCCTGGCCTTGGTGGACGCCTGGCCCCCGGCGTTGTTGCCTCACCTCTCGCAAATGGCCCCGGGCAGCACGCTCACGTGGACCATTGAGTTCGTCCAGCCGCTGCTGGACCTCACGACACTGGACTGGTGCAAGTACCTGGCCGAGATCGAACATGCCCAGGACGGCTACGGCCATGTCGCCGCGAAATTCTGGAGCGCCGATGGCCGCTTGATCGCCCTGAGCCGGCAGACGGTAACGATCTTCGGGTAAGGCTGCTCCGGCTAAGGTTTACGGTGGTGACGGTGGCGATCACGCCAGGCGCGCCACCAGCCACCGCTGAAAAAGAACCGCGGAAAAGTCAGGAACTGCTCCACCAACAGGCGCGACACGGCATCCTTGCGATCGCTGAACGGCTCGGAGGCCTGGGCCTCCAGGCTGTGTCCGTGACGCTGCAAGCCGAGTGCCGCGAGCAGGCCGATGACGCCGATGGCGACGTCCCCCAGGCTCAAGCTGAATACTCCCGTCACAATCAGCAGAAACGCGATGATGAACAGCGGCACAGCAATCAGGTGCAACACCAGGTTGGTGGGGTGGCGATGATTGTCGGGGTAGGCGCGCCATTGCCAGGCTGGAAGATTGGGGTGACGTTTGCCCATGATGCTATTCCTCGATTCGTGTGCACTTATGCTTGAAGAATAGGTGCCGCCCAGGGCGCCTGCGAATCGAGGTTGGTTATCGGGGCGATAGAGTTTCAAAGGTAACATTTGAGTTGACTGTACTGGCCTCTTCGCGAGCAAGCTCGCTCCCACATGGGGTCTGTCGGGTTCACAAACTTTTGTGTCCGACTCGATCCAATGTGGGAGCGAGCTTGCTCGCGAAGGCGTCCTCAAAGCTTGAGCTGCCCAATCGCCTTGCTCAACTCGCCCGCCAACGTTGCCAATTCATCGCTGGTGGTGGCTGAATCGACGGTCTGGCGCACGGTGTTTTCGGTCACGTCGCGAATGCTCACCACCGCCCGGTTCATTTCCTCGGCGACGTGGCTTTGCTGCTCGGCCGCGACCGCGATCTGGGTGTTGCTCTCGCGCATTTGGGCCACGGCTGCGGTGATCTGTGCCAGCGCGTCGCCGGCCTCGCGGGCCTGTTGCACGCAATCGTCGGCCTTGAGCGAACTCTCCTGCATGAAGTCCACCGCGTCCCGGGTCCCGGCTTGCAGGGCCGAGACCATGGTGGTGATTTCATCCGTGGAGGCCTGTACTCGCTTGGCCAGGTTGCGCACCTCATCGGCCACCACGGCAAAACCTCGGCCCATTTCCCCGGCCCGCGCCGCTTCGATGGCCGCGTTCAGGGCCAGCAGATTGGTTTGTTCGGCGATGCTGTGGATCACATTGACCACGCCGTTGATCTTCTGACTGTCTTCGGCCAGGCGCTGGATCATTTCGGCAGTCTGCTGCACCCCCGACGACAATCCGGTGATCGACAGCTGCACCCGACCGACCACTTCGTGACCGTTGCCGGCCAGGGTGTCGGCGGTTTTCGACAGGTCGCGGGTGGCGCCGGCGTGCTGGGCGATGTGATAAACCGTGGCGGACATTTCGTTGATCGCCGTGGCTGCCTGATCGGTTTCGCTTTGCTGGCCGAGCATGCCGTGGCGAACATCGTTCATGCTCGACGCCAGGCGCGCCGCACCACTGTCCAGCTGCCGGGCAGTGCTCGCGACGGTGTCGACCACCCGTTGATAACCGGCCTGCATGGCGTTGAACGCCGCCGCCATCTGGCCCACTTCGTCCTTGCAGGCCAGAGGCACGCGGGCGGACAGGTCACCGGTTTTTTCCACATGCAGCATCACGTCTTTGAGCGTGTTGAGCTGGCTGAGCAAAAAGCGGATCAACAGTTGCGAGGCGCCCAACATTGCCAGCATCAACACAAACACGGCCATGGCGTATTGGCTGAAGCGTTCAGCGAACACTTGGCTCAGGCTTACACCTCGGGCCAACACCGCGAGTGCCTGTCCGTCATCTCGACGGATCACTTGGGCACCCAGCAACGGGTCGTCGCCAAGCAGCGGCCCGGCATCGAGTTCGACCCAGCCATCGGCCTGAGCCAGCGAAGGCAACGGTCGTTCGTTGAACACCGGGACCTGGTCGCGCCGGAATGCCAAGAGATCGTCGGCCCCGGGCAAGGATTGCCCGGCAGGCCAGGCCTTGAGCACCTGTGCTTGGGCCTGGGCGTTCGCCTGGGCTGCGTGGTTGCGCGCCTGCTGTTCGAGGTGCACCGCGTAGAGCACCAGCAGCAGGGTGGTGATAAAGGCGACCGCATTGACCGCCCAGAATTTGTATTTCAACGAGATATTGCTAAGCCAGGCACCCATGGAAGGTTTTCTCTGATAGCGGAAACAGCATTGGCAAGGTGCCATTATTCTGCCGCTATTCAGGTGCCGGGATTTTGATGTGGGTCAACAGACAACAGAGTCCCAGGGTTTTGATGTGGGCCAACAGACAACGAAGTCCTCTTGTGGGAGCGAGCTTGCTCGCGATAGCGGTGTGCAGTCAGCCAATGTGCAGGCTGATACGCCGCTATCGCGAGCAAGCTCGCTCCCACAGGGATCTGCAGGGTTCAGGAGATCGTGGGCATCCCAAAGAACGCCCGGGCGCAGGCGCTGCTGTGGGCTGCCAGGTCTTCCTGGGTTTCGCCCCGGTGCAAGGCCACTTCGCGCAGGACTTCCGTCAGGTAGGCCGGCTCGTTGCGTCCGTTCTTGGGTTTGGGCCGCAGCGTACGGGGCAGCAGGTAGGGCGCGTCGCTTTCGAGCATCAGCCGGCCACGGGGTATTTCGCGCACCAACGGGTGCAGGTGCGTGCCGCGGCGTTCGTCGCAGATCCAGCCAGTGATACCAATATGCAGGTCGAGATCGAGGTAGCTGAACAACGCCTTTTTTTCCCCGGTGAAGCAGTGCACCACGGCCGCTGGCAATTGATCGCGAAACTCCCGGAGGATGTCCAGCAAGCGTTGGTCGGCGTCGCGCTCATGCAGGAAGACCGGTAATTGCAACTGGACCGCCAGGGCGAGGTGTTCCTCCAGGACCTTTTCCTGCTGGGGGCGGGGCGAGAAGTCTCGGTTGAAATCCAGCCCGCATTCGCCCACCGCGCGCACGCGGCTGTGCATCAGCAGGTCCTTGAGGTGCCGGGCGCTGTCGGCGGTCCACTCGCTGGCGCTGTGGGGATGAATGCCGGCGGTGGAAAACAGTCGTTCCCCGGTCTCGTCGAGGTGTTGGCACAACTCCAGGGCCTGTTCGCTGCCCTCGATGCTGGTGCCGGTCAAGACCAGTTGGCAGACCCCGGATGCATAGGCGCGCTCAAGCACCGCCTGGTGTTTGTCGGTGAAACTGGGGTTGGTCAGGTTGACGCCGATATCGATGAGTTGCATGGTGCTACCTCGGCCCAAAGGCCGGAAAGCATATCAGAGCTGTAGATTTATAAGAAAAGCCAAGAACTACAACGAGTTGAGGCTGTCTGTTAAGGCCGCGAGACACATAGGGTTGGTATAAAAGCCATCACTGTGCCAGTCTTCCGCACTTTTTCAGCGCCCCAGGCGCTCTGTTTCTGTCGACCCAGCCTCGTTTTTCACGGAGGCGGTCCGCAGTGTTCCTTCCGGAGAGTGGATGACACGTCCCCAGGTATTGTTACTGTTGTGTTGTTCGCTGCTGTTGCCGATACCGGCCGAGGCACGGCTGCCCGGGCCGGTGCAGGCGGCGGCGCCGGGCACGGTGCGCGACCTGGCGCAGATCCGCAGCAGCCGTGTGTTGAAGGTTTTGGTCAACCAGAGCCGCAACAGCTCCGGTGAAGTCCAGGGGCAACCCATTGGCGTCGAATACCACCGGCTGCGCGCCTTCGAGCAATACCTCAACGGCCACGCCCGGGACGGCCAGGAAATTACCCTCAAGATCATTCCCAAGGCCAAGGACCAATTGCTCGGTGCCTTGCAGCGCGGGGAGGGCGACCTCGTCGCGCCGGGTGAGCTGCTTGAGCCTCAGGCCGGCCATGCTGTCAGCGCCAGCAACCCGATTCGTACCGAGGTGCCTTTGCTGTTGGTGGGCATCAAGGGAGAGAAGCGTTACACGCGCGTGGAGCAACTTTCCGGCAAGACCCTGGCACTGCCCAACGGCAGTGCGGCCGGGGATGCCGTGAGCCAGATCAACCAGAAACTGGCGCTGCTCAAGCTGCCGCCGGTGAAGATCGAATGGGTCGATCCTACCCTGGCTGTGGAAGATGTCCTGGAGATGGTCCAGGGCGGGATTTTCCATCTGACCATCGTCGAGCAACCCATTGCCGAGCGCTGGAGCAAGATCCTGCCCAAGCTGCGCTTCGACCGCCAGGTGCTGATCGGCGAGCCGGGTGACGAGTACTGGTTCGTTCGCCGTGACGCCGCCATGCTGCGGGCGAGCATCGACCGGTTCCTGGTGACCTACAAGGTGCCCTCCAACCAGGACGCGGCGTTCCTGCGCATCTACCGGCGTTTGTATCAGGTCCACTATCCGCTGGCCCGGGCCAACCGCCAACGCCTGGAAAACTTGCGTCCGGTGCTGCAAAAGCATGCCGATGCCCAGGGCATGGACTGGCTCAACCTGGCGGCCCTGGCGTTCAAGGAGTCTGCCCTGCAACCCAATGCCCGCAGCGGTGCAGGCCCCACCGGCCTGATGCAGATCACCCCGGCGGCAGCCCAGCGGGTCGGGGTCGATAACATCCAGAACCTGGACGCCAATGTACAGGCCGGCGCCAAGTACCTGGCCCTCATCCGTCGCAAGTTCTTTGCCAGCCCCAAGCTCAACGAGCGCGAGCGCATGGCTTTCGTCCTGGCGGCCTACAACATGGGCCCCGAGCGCGTCCAAGGCATGCGCGCCGAGGCCCGGCGACGGGGGCTGAACCCCAACCAATGGTTTTTCCAGGTCGAACGCATTGCCATGGAGCAGGTAGGAATGGGTGCCGTCAGCTATGTTAATAGTGTGAATAAGTACTACCTGGCATTTGATCGTGAACGGGAGTCCTTGGAACCGAAGGAGCAAAAGGTTGCATTGCGTAAGTGATCGAATAAACTGATTGGTATTACGGATTTTTTCCGCTTTTAACATGAGTTTTATTGATTAATATAGCGGCCACTCTCTACTACTCCCAAGGAATGACCTTATGAGCACTCTCATCAACAAAGTTCTGTTCACCCGCGCCGGCTATGGCTTGACTGTCCTGCGCATCGCCGTCGGTGTCATATTTGCCGCCCACGGCTCGCAGAAACTCTTTGGCCTGTTCGGTGGCTACGGCCTGGCAGGCACGGCGCAGTGGATGGAAAGCATCGGCCTGACCCCGGGGTATGTGATGGCGACACTGGCGGGCGGTACGGAGTTTTTCGCCGGGCTGGCGCTGATCGTCGGTCTGCTGGCGCGTCCAGCGGCACTGGGCCTGGCCTTCCTGTCGCTGGTGGCGATTTTCTCCGTGCACATCGGTAACGGCTTGTTCATGGCCAACAACGGTTATGAGTTCGCCCTGGCCTTGCTGGCGGGCAGTATTGCCGTGCTGATCGAAGGGGCGGGCAAGCTGTCGGTCGATCGCGCCATCGCGGGTTGAGTGCACGATTGGAACCCGAGGCCCGTCTTGTACGGGCCTTTTTTATGGGGCGTGATTCTTGACACTGGCCGGTCAGCTTCTCTAGGATGCCGCTCATGCGCCGATTTAAACAGCTACTTGCGGGGCGCCAGGTGACTCATCCCGTTGCCGATAGAAGCCGGAAAGAACGGTTTCGAAATACCGCTAAAGCGCTGGTTCGGTGTTGCCTCTCACCTGCCATGCAGACTTTCGAGGCAGAGACACGACACGATGAACGCACCCAGTCCCCTTGTACGTCTTGCGCCGATCACGGCGAACCTTGTGCAACGCAACCCGAAAATTCTCCTGGGCGGCACTCACCAGCCAACACTCTTGCGTTACCTCGACGGCTGGCCGCGTCGCAACCACGGGCCTGCCGCTTTCCTGATCCAGTTTGTCGAAGACGGTGAGTCACTGGCGCGTTTTGCCAATGACAGCTTCGACCTGGCTGTCATCCAGTCCCCCAGCGCAGCGGACGCTCCTGAAATGATCCGGCAACTGACCCGTGTCGCACGGCAGGGCTTGATCACGCGCCGTTGAGGTGAGGGTTACGGATACGCGATGTCCACGATGTAGACCCGTTTCTCGCCTGTGGGCGTCTGGACGCTGACCTCGGCGTCCAGAGCCTTGCCGATCAGCGCCCGTGCCAACGGCGAGTCGATGCTGATCAGGTTCTGTTTCAGGTCCAGCTCGTCCGGGCCGACGATGCGGTAGCGTGATTCCTTGCCGTCCTCATCTTCAACCGTGACCCAGGCGCCAAAATACACTTTGTTCGGATCGCTGGGTTTTTCACTGACCACTTTGAGTGCTTCGAGGCGCTTGGTGAGGAAACGCACGCGACTGTCGATTTCCCGCAGCATTTTCTTGCCGTAGGTGTATTCGGCATTTTCCGAACGATCACCCTGGGCTGCCGCCTCGCTGACCGCCTGGGTCACCTGGGGACGGCGCACATGCCACAGCTCATGGAACTCAGCGCGCATCCGCGCTTCACCCTCGGGGGTGATCAGCGCGGTGCCGGCGGTGCGGGGTGGGCGATAACGGCTCATGGCAACTTCTTGTGATAGCGAAGCCGGGAGTCTATCAACCCTCGCGCAATACTGTCAGCGGGCTGGCGTTGAGCGCCCGACGGGTGCCGAACACCCCGGCCGCGCCGATCAACAAAGCCCCCAGCAACGGCAATACCAACAGCCATGGATGCGGATGCCAGGGCAGGTCGAAGGCGTACCGGTAAAGCACCAGGCTCACCAGTTCCGAACCCAGGGCCGCCAGCAGGCCACTGACGGCGCCCAGCAGGCCGAACTCGATGCGCCGGGCCTTGACCAGCAGGGGCCGTTCGGCGCCCAGTGCGCGCAACAACGCGCCTTGGCGGATCCGTTCGTCGAGGGTCGCCTGCAGGCCGGAGAACAACACCGCCATTCCCGCCGCCAGCACGAACAGCAACACGTACTCCACGGCCAGGGTCACTTGGGCCAGGATGCTGCGCAGTTGTTCGAGCAAGGCCTCGACTTGCAGGATCGTCACCGCCGGAAAGGCCCGGGACAGGTCGACGATCTGTTGGTCGTGGCCCGGTGCCAGGTAGAAACTGGTGAGGTAGGTCGCCGGCAGGTCTTTCAATGTACCGGGCTGGAAGATCATGAAGAAGTTGGGTTGGAAATTATCCCAGTTGATTTCCCGCAGGCTGGTGACCTTCGCTTCACGGTTGACCCCGCCCACGCTGAAGACCAAGCGGTCGCCCAACTTAATCTTGAGGTTCTCGGCCACTTTGCCTTCCACCGAAACCCCCGGGACATCGTCCGCAGGCTGCTGTGGCCACCAGGTCCCTGCGGTGACGACGTTGCCCGTCGGCAGGTCCGCAGCCCAGGTCAGGCTCAGGTCGCGCTGCAGCGCCCGGTCACCCGCCGAGTCCTTGGTGACGAACTCCGTGGCCGGTTCGCCATTGATGCTGATCAGACGCCCGGGTACCACGGGGTAGAGCGGGGCCGATTGTGCGGACAATTCCAGCAGTTTGTCGGTGAAGGCCTGCTTGTCGTTGGGCAGGATGTTCAGGGCGAAATAGTTCGGCGCGTTTTTGGGCAACTGGTTTTGCCAGGTGTCCAGCAACTCACCGCGCAGTAGCGCGATCAACGCCATGGACAACAGGATCAGGCCGAACGCCAAGGCCTGGCCGGCGGCTGCCAAGGGATGACGCAGCAATTGGCCGAGGCCCAGCCGCCAGGGCAGGGCGGCGCGGGCCAGCAGGCGACGCAGGCTCTGGAGCAGCAGCAACAACAAGCCGCCGAGCACCAGCGCGGCAACGACGCCACCGCCCAGCAGGGCGAAGGTCAGGACCAGGTCCAGGCTCAGGCGCCACATGATCAGGCCCAGGGCACCCAGAGCGGCACCGTAGATCACCCAGGAGCTGGAGGGGATCGGCAGCATGTCCCGGCGCAGCACGCGCAACGGTGGCACCCGTCCCAGCGCAGCCAGTGGCGGCAGGGCGAACCCCGCCAGCGCCACCAGCCCGGTGCCGATCCCGGCGATCGCCGGCAGCAGGCCGCCCGGCGGAACGGTGGTGGGCAGCAGGTCATGCAGCAGGGCGAACAGGCCCAGTTGGGCGACCCAGCCGAGCAGGGCGCCGCTGATGCTGGCGAGCAGGCCCAGCACCGTCAATTGCAGGCTGAACAGCGCCATGGTTTCCCGACGTGAAAGGCCCAGGCAGCGTAGTAGCGCGCTGGCATCGAAGCGTCGGGTGGCAAAGCGGTTGGCCGAAAGCGCGACGGCGACCCCGGACAGCAACACCGCCACCAGGCTGGCCATGTTCAGGTAGCGCTCGGCCTTGCCCAGGGCGCCGCCGATCTGACGGTTGCCGTCGCGGGCATCCTGCAGGCGCTGGTTGGCTTCAAGGCCAGGCTTGACCAGGTCGCGGTAGGTTTGCAAGGCCGGTGCCGGACCGCGCCACAGGTCGCGATAGCTGACCCGGCTGCCCGGTTGCACCACGCCGGTGGCCTCCAGGTCCTTGAGGTTGATCAGCACGCGCGGGGTGAGGCTGTAGAAATTGCCGGCGCGATCCGGTTCATAGGTCAGCACTCGGGCCAGCCGCAGGGTTTGGTTGCCAACGTCGATGCTGTCGCCGATCTTCAGGTCCAGTGCCGTCAGCAGTCGTGCCTCGACCCAGGCCTCGCCGGGGTTCGGGCGTCCGCCGGTTTCTTCCGGCGCGAACGGGGCGGGGCTGCTTTTCAGCTCGCCGCGCAGTGGGTAGGTGTCATCGGCCGCCTTGACGCTGGACAGCTGGATGCCATTGTCGGTGGCCACGACACTGGAGAACTCCACCACCCGGGCGTGTTCCAGCCCCAGTTCGGTGCCGCTGCGGATCTGCTCCGGGCGGGCCGGCGAGCTGCCTTCGAGCAGCAGGTCGGCGCCGAGGAATTCGGTGGCGCGCATCATCATCGCGCCATTGAGGCGGGCACCGAAGTAACCGATGGCGGTACTCGCCGCCACCGCCACCAGCAGGGCGAAGAACAACACCCGCAACTCACCGGCGCGGGCATCGCGAAGCAATTGACGGACAGCGAGACTGAACAGGCGCAACAGCGGCAAACGTGCCATCAAGGCTCCAGAGGGGCGACCATCTCGCCGGCTTCAAGTCGGATCAGGCGCCGGCAGCGATGGGCCAGGCGTTCATCATGGGTGACCAGCACCAGGGTCGTGCCGCGTTCCTTGTTCAGTTCGAACAGCAGGTCGCTGATGCGCTCGCCGGTGTGGCTGTCGAGGTTGCCGGTGGGTTCGTCGGCAAACAGCACATCGGGCTCGGCGGCAAAGGCCCGGGCAATCGCCACCCGTTGCTGTTCGCCGCCGGAGAGCTGGCGCGGTGAATGGGTCAGGCGCTGGCCCAGGCCGACGCGCTGCAACAGCTGCGTGGCGCGTTCACGGGCATCCTTGCGGCCGTCCAGTTCCAGCGGCAGCATGACGTTTTCCAGTGCATTGAGGCTGTCGAGCAACTGGAACGACTGGAAAACGAAACCGACATGTTCGGCGCGGATCCGCGCACGCTGGTCTTCATCCAGTGCGCTGAGGGCCTGGCCGGCGAGTGTGACTTCGCCGCTGCTGGGCAGGTCGAGGCCGGCCAGCAGGCCCAGGAGGGTGGATTTGCCGGAACCGGACGCGCCGACGATGGCCAGGCTGTCGCCTTTGTTCAGTTCCAGGCTGAGTTCGTGCAGGATGGTCAGTTCACCTTCCGCGCTGGCGACCACTTTGCTAAGGTCCGTCGCGGTGAGAATGCTTGAGCCCATGGAGAATCCGATGCGTGTGTGGTTTTTGAGTGCCGGCCTGGCCTTGATGTGCATGGCCCAGAACGCAGCGGCGGGTACAGTCCTGATCGTTGGCGATAGTATCAGCGCGGCTTTCGGCCTGGATACCCGGCAAGGGTGGGTGTCGTTGCTCGAACAACGGCTCAAGGCCGAGGGTTTTGACGATAAAGTGGTCAATGCTTCCATCAGCGGCGACACCAGCGCTGGAGGCCAGGCGCGGCTGCCAGCGCTGCTCGCAGCCCATAAACCGGACCTGGTGATCCTGGAGCTGGGTGGCAACGATGGCTTGCGCGGACAACCACCAACACAATTGCAACAAAACCTTGCAGCGATGATCGACAGCGCCCGCGCCAGCGGTGCCGAGGTGCTTTTGCTGGGCATGCAATTGCCACCCAATTACGGACGGCGTTACACAGATGCCTTTGCCCGGGTCTACAGCACCTTGGCCGAGGAGAAAAAAGTCCCGCTGGTGCCGTTTTTCCTCAAGGACGTCGGTGGCGTTCCGACCATGATGCAAGGCGACGGATTGCACCCGTCCGTCGCGGCCCAGGGCAAGTTGCTGGAAAATGTCTGGCCGACGCTAAAACCGCTGCTTTGACGCTTTTCTACAGGCGGGCTTTCGGCTAATGTGGCGCCCCCGATTTGGAGCCCCCGATGCCGCGTCCCGCCTGGTCCCTGTTTGCCTACCAACTGATCGAGCCTGACGAGCAGCTGGATCTGTTCGCCTGCCAGGAAGTACGGGTGCACCTGGTGACCCGGCAACTGGAACTCGGTGGCTCGGCCGACCGGACCCTCTGCGGTAGCCTGCTGCCGGCCCAGCCGCGCTGGTCGAGCGTTGATCGCAAGATTTTCCAGGATCATCGCCTGTGCTCGCTGTGCCGGGCGATCCTGGAATCCCAGAAGCGCGGCACCTCGCCGATCTGGCCGGAGCTGCGGTTCGAGTTGTAATCCCTCAGCGCGTGCCATGACCCGCGCCCCTGTGGGAGCCGAGCTTGCTCGCGATAGCGGTGGCACTGCTTGCATCGAGGGTGAATGTACCGCCGTCATCGCGAGCAAGCTCGGCTCCCACAGGGCGCGGGGTGAATGCCCAAAAAAATGCTGTGCATCGGACGCCGCCTTGCCGCTCTCCCCGAAATAATGGGTGGCAGTGTACAATCGCCGTTTTCATACCCCTTGTTCGATCTGCGAAGGATTTCCCGGATGTTGCCGCGCTTGCCTGCCGTCGCCCGCTGCCTGTCTCTTGCCGCCCTGTGTATGGCGGGCCCCGTTGCCGCACTCGAGCTGCCTCTGCCACCGCCGGGTGAAGACATCATTGGCCAGGTGCAAGTCATCAAGGCCAAGTACGAAGACACCTTCGCCGACCTGGGCACCACTTATGACCTGGGCTACAGCGAGATGGTCGCCGCCAACCCGGGGGTCGATCCCTGGTTGCCTGGCGCTGGCACCGAGATCGTGCTGCCGACCCGTTTCATCCTGCCGCCGGGCCCGCGCGAGGGCATCGTGATCAACCTGGCCGAGTACCGTCTCTACTATTTCCCCAAGGGGCGGAACGTGGTGTACACCTTCCCGCTGGGGATTGGCCGTGAGGGCTGGGGCTCGCCGATCGCTCACACCAGCATCATCGCCAAGACACCGAACCCGACCTGGACGCCGCCCGCATCGATCAAGGCCGAACACGCTGCCGACGGCGACCCGTTGCCGAATGTCGTGCCCGCCGGCCCGGATAACCCGCTGGGCCCTTTCAAGTTCACCCTGGGCACCCCGGGCTACCTGATCCATGGTTCGAACAAGAAGTTTGGCATCGGCATGCGGACCAGCCACGGTTGCTTCCGGATGTTCAACAACAACGTACTGGAAATGGCCGGCATGGTGCCGGTGGGCACGTCGGTGCGGATCATCAACGACCCCTACAAGCTGGGCTTGAGCGGTGGCAAGGTGTACCTCGAAGCGCATACGCCACTGGACGACAAGGGCAACCCGTCGGTGGTGGACAAGCACACCGCGGTGATCAATGCGATGCTCAAGCGCGAAGACATCACCAGTAACCTGCGCATGAACTGGGACGTGGTGCGGGACGTGGTGGCGGCGGAAGATGGCCTGCCGGTGGAAATTGCCGTTCCCAATACCTCGGCACCGATGGTCTCGAGCGCGCCGATCGACTTGCAGCAGTAAAACTCGAAAGCAACCCGCCGACGTTTCGCGATGTCGGCGGGTTTTTTATCGCCTGCTTAAACGCCAAGCAATAAAAAAGCCGACCCAAAAATGGGTCGGCTCGATAACAATCCCGAAGGACTATTACTTGCGGCTAGCTTTTTCCAGCATGCGCAGAGCACGCTCGTTAGCTTCGTCAGCAGTCTGTTGTGCTTTTTGAGCAGCAGCCAGAGCTTCATCAGCTTTACGGTACGCTTCGTCTGCACGAGCCTGGGAGCGAGCTGCTGCGTCTTCGGTAGCAGTCAGACGTGCTTCGGTTTCTTTCGATGCGCTGCTGCAACCGGTAGCCAGAACTGCGGCCAGGGCCAGAGCAGAGAATTTCAGAACGTTGTTCATCGGTTTCCCCTTCAAGGACTTTCTATTAGTGACTGTCTCCCCAGACTGAGGAGTTAGCCGGCGTACATACTACCCATTACTTGTAGTAAGTAAACTGACGTAGCGCAAGAAGCAAAAAAATTGTAGGCGGTGATTCTTTTTCGAGCAACTTTTCTTAGGGCCGTTGAAAAAATATACAGCCCCAAGCCCATGGCTGGAGCGCGTCGACGAAAAAAAGTTCCGCCGTGGGGAAGAACTCTTGCAGCCCTCGCTAACGTCGTTGTTTATTGATTCACCTACACTTTTGTACATTTTTTGTGCAGCGTCCCAGGCATCTTTATTGGTATTGGCGGTGACTTTAACTACGCGCGCTCGTCTCAAGACTCAACAACTGGCGATGTTCAGCTATTGCACCGTGACCGACTACCGCTCGAGGATGGCGCTCAATCGATAAACCCGACCAGGTTTACCCCTTCGATGACAGGCGTGCCTTGAGCATTTGCGTCATTGGTGCCTACTATTCACGACGTGCTCGGGTTTGAGCGGATCGGTTTTGGCGCTCGGTGACCAGGAAGGCACGGGGTGGCGTAGATGTTCCTTCGCCGGAAAAACATCGGTAAGGTAGGGGTCGGCATTCAGACCCGCGAGGAGTAGTGATGAGCGAGGCGGTTACCATCCACCATGACCAGGCTGGTCATCAGTTCGAGACCAATGTGGACGGTCATCGTGCCTATCTGACCTATATGGACCTGGGCAAGCAGACCCTGGATATCTATCGCACCTTCGTGCCCAACGCCTTGCGCGGCCGGGGCATCGCGGCGGCGCTGACCGAAAGGGCGCTGCAGTACGCTGAAGAGATGGGCTACACGGTGATCCCGTCCTGCTCCTACGTGGAGCGTTACATGGAGCGTCACCAGCGGCACGCGGCGAAGCTCTGAGAAAACGGATTCCCCAATAAAAAACGCCGGACTGAAGAGTCCGGCGTTTTTTTATGCCTTAACTTAAAGAGAGCAGAAAGATCGCAGGCTTCGCCAGCTCCTGCATCCCCAGCCCAAATACGTCTATGAGCTGTGTAGGAGCTGTCGAGTGAAACGAGGCTGCGATCTTTTCAACCACGCTGCCGCTTCGGCAGCACGTCCTTGAGTTTGGCGTGCATGCTGCGCAGGGTGTTCTCGGTCGCGCTCCAGTCGATGCAGGCATCGGTGATGGAGACGCCGTACTGCAAGTCGGCGAGGTCTTTCGGGATTGCCTGGCAGCCCCAGTTCAAGTGACTTTCGACCATCAGGCCGATAATCGACTGGTTGCCTTCCAGGATCTGGTTGGCCACGTTCTCCATCACCAACGGTTGCAGCGCCGGGTCCTTGTTGGAGTTGGCGTGGCTGCAATCGACCATGATGTTCGGCTTGATCCTGGCTTTGTTCAGCGCCTGCTCACACAGTGCGACGCTGACCGAGTCGTAGTTCGGCTTGCCGTTGCCACCGCGCAGGACCACGTGACCGTAGGCGTTGCCCTTGGTGGTGACGATCGACACGCCACCTTCCTGGTTGATGCCCAGGAAGCGGTGCGGGCTGGAAACCGACTGCAAGGCGTTGATCGCCACGGTGAGACCGCCGTCGGTGCCGTTCTTGAAGCCCACCGCCGACGACAGGCCGGAGGCCATTTCGCGGTGGGTCTGGGATTCGGTGGTGCGCGCGCCGATGGCCGACCAGCTGATCAGGTCCTGCAAGTACTGCGGCGAGATCGGGTCCAGGGCTTCGGTGGCGGTGGGCAGGCCCATTTCCGCCAGGTCCAGCAGCAACTGGCGACCGATGTGCAGGCCGTCCTGGATCTTGAAGGAGTCATCCAGGTACGGGTCGTTGATCAGGCCTTTCCAGCCGACGGTGGTCCGCGGTTTCTCGAAATACACGCGCATGACCAGATACAAGGTGTCGGAGACTTCCGCCGCCAGCACTTTCAGGCGCTCGGCGTATTCGTGGGCGGCCTTGATGTCATGGATCGAGCAGGGGCCGATGACCACGAACAGGCGATGGTCGGTGCCGTCCAGGATGTTGCGAATGACTTCCCGGCCCTTGGTCACGGTGCGCAGGGCAGCGTCGCTCAGGGGGATATCGCGCTTGAGCTGGTCAGGCGTGATGAGGGTCTCGTTGGAGGCGACGTTAAGGTCATTGATCGGTAAATCAGCCATCGTGTTACTCGTCAGGTCACGGGTGCCGGCCGCCAGCGATCCCCGCGCGGCGGTGCACAGCGAATTTTAAGCGCGTCGGGGAGCCGAACCTTATCGCGTTACGAGGTGGCTCGACAATGGGCTGGGCCCGGTTTAATGCCCTATAGGCCAGGGAAAAGGCCTTGGCGATGGCTCTGCAACAGATTCGTGAGCGGATGTAATGAAGATTGCATGCCATGCTGCTCGCGCCGATAGTGTGCAGGGGTTTTTTACCAGGAGAGTTGCAACGATGCAGGCAGGGGTTAAACCGCGGATCGGAATGATCGGCACCGGGGCGATTGGCGGGTTTTATGGCGTGATGCTGGCGCGCGCTGGTTTTGACGTGCACTTTCTACTGCGCAGCGAATTTGCCGCCGTGGCCGAAGCCGGTTTGCGAATCGACAGCGCGGTCCATGGCACGCTGGCCCTCGACCCCGTCCAGGCCTATCGCTCGGCAGCCGATATGCCGCCCTGTGACTGGCTGCTGGTCGGCGCCAAGACCACCAGCAATGCCGACCTGGCGCCGGCCATTGCCCAGGCTGCCGCTGACGGGGCAAGAGTCCTGTTGCTGCAGAACGGCCTGGACGTCGAGGACGATCTTCGATCGTTGTTGCCCGATTCGCTGCATCTGCTGGGGGGCCTGTGCCTGATCTGCGTGCATCGCGTCGGCCCTGGCGTCATCGCCCACCAGGCACTTGGCGCGGTCAACGTCGGTTATCACAGCGGTCCCTGTGCCGATCAGGCGCAACGCATGGCGATCGTCGAAGAGGCGACGACCGTGTTCCGCAGCGCCGGTATCGAGGCCCAGGCCATGCCTGGCTTGCAACAGGCCCGCTGGCAGAAGCTGGTGTGGAATGTGCCGTACAACGGTCTTTCGGTTTTGTTGGGCGCCAGTACCACGCCGTTGATGGCCAACACTCATAGCCGCGAATTGATCCAGGCGCTGATGGCGGAGGTGGTCCGCGGTGCGCAAGCCTGCGGGCATCACATCGCGCCGGGTTATGCCGAGTATCTGTTCACGATGACCGAGAAGATGCCCGATTACTGGCCGAGCATGTACCACGATTATTCCCACAAGCGAGCGCTGGAACTGGACGCGATCTACGGCCGGCCATTGGCGGCGGCGAAAGCGGCAGGGTGTGAGCTGCCGAAAATCGAAGCCTTGTATCAGGCGTTGGCGTTCATGGATCGCTGTAACCGCTGAGCGGGGCGAAAGGGGAGTGGCATGGCAAACAACATCGACGACAAACTGGTGCTGGCGATTTCGTCGCGGGCGTTGTTCGACCTGAGGGAAAGCCACAAGGTGTACCTGTCGAGTGGCGTCGAGGCCTATCGGCAATACCAGATCGAGCATGAAGACGAAGTCCTGGCACCCGGTGACGCGTTCGCCCTCGTGCAGAAACTGCTGGACCTCAACGAACACCTGGGGCGTGCCCGGGTCGAGGTGATCCTGGTGTCGCGCAACAGTGCCGACACCGGCCTTCGGGTGTTCAACTCGATCCATCATTATGGGCTGGCGATTTCGCGCGCGGCCTTCGTTGGCGGTCGCAGTCCTTACCCGTACCTCAAGGCATTCGGCTGTGACCTGTTCTTGTCCACCCACGCTGAAGACGTGCGCAGCGCCCTGGACGCCGGATTTGCCGCCGCGACCATCCTGTCGGGTGGGGCCAGTCGCGCCGCCAGTGCAGAACTGCGCATTGCCTTCGACGGCGATGCCGTGCTGTTTTCCGATGAGTCGGAGCGTGTCTATCAGGCCGGTGGCCTGGAAGCTTTCCAGGCCAGCGAGCGGCAGTCTGCCCGTGAACCGCTGCGAGGCGGGCCGTTCAAGGGCTTCCTGGCGGCGCTCAACGCGCTGCAGCGCGAGTTCCCCGAGGACGCCTGCCCCATCCGCACGGCCTTGGTGACCGCCCGTTCGGCACCGGCCCATGAGCGGGTCATCCGGACTTTGCGTGAGTGGGATATCCGTTTGGACGAGTCGCTGTTTCTCGGCGGCCTGACCAAATCGGCCTTCCTGGAGGCCTTTGCCGCCGATGTGTTTTTCGATGACCAGACTGGCCACTGCGAACTGGCCCGGGAGGTGGTCGCCACCGGTCACGTGCCCCATGGCATCAGTAACGAAATAAAGCCCTGACTGCCTCTGGGTCGGGACGTCAGGCCGCACGTCGCAGTCCCCGAGGCGCTGCTAAGCTGAATCAATCTCCGCCATTCTGGCACGTGAGGAGGTCACATGATTCGTTCGATGCTGTACGCCACAGACCTGGGCCTTTATGCCCCTTATGTGATGCAGCATGCCTTGGCGCTGGCACGGACGTTTGAAGCCGAGTTGTATGTGGTGCATGCGGTGGAACCGATGGGGCTGTTCGCCGAATCGGTGTTGCAAAGCTATCTCGACGAGCAGGCGCTGAACGAATTCCATCGCCAAGGTCTGAATACGGTGATGGCCAATATCGAACAGCGGGTGCTCGACAGTTTTCGTGAGGAATTGGGGGAAGGGCAACAGGACTTGAAACTGATCAGGTCGGTCAGGGTGTACCAGGGCGATCCTTCCCAGGTCATCCTGGAGCAGGCTGCGAAACTCTCCGTTGATTTGCTGATCGTAGGCAGTCATTGCCAAGGGGCGAACGGTGAAACCCCCTTGGGCAGGACCGCTGCCCGGGTATTGCAGTTATCCCGGGTACCGGTCTACCTGGTTCCGCTGGTCCAGCGTCGACGTCAGGGCGAGGCTTGAGGCTAAATGATGGCGTTTTATAAAAAGTTCTAGATTTATTGTCGTGACCTTCCATATAGTTATATACCGTCGCTGATGCCCGTGGCGTCCAACTGCTTTGAGGGATACATATGAAGCTTCAACAACTGCGCTACATCTGGGAAGTGGCGCACCACGACCTCAACGTTTCCGCTACTGCCCAAAGCCTCTACACGTCGCAACCCGGCATCAGCAAGCAGATCCGCCTGTTGGAAGACGAGCTGGGCGTCGAAGTCTTCGCCCGCAGCGGCAAGCACCTGACCCGCGTGACCCCGGCCGGTGAGCGCATCATCACCACGGCTGGCGAGATCCTGCGCAAGGTCGAAAGCATCAAGCAGATCGCCCAGGAATTCTCCAACGAGAAAAAAGGCACCTTGTCGATCGCCACCACCCACACCCAGGCCCGCTATGCGCTGCCGCCGGTGATCAGCAACTTCATCAAGCAATACCCCGACGTGGCGCTGCACATGCACCAGGGGTCGCCGATGCAGATCGCCGAGATGGCTGCCGACGGTACGGTGGATTTCGCCATTGCCACCGAGGCCCTGGAGCTGTTCGGGGACCTGGTGATGATGCCGTGCTACCGCTGGAATCGCTGCGTGGTCGTGCCCCAGGGGCATCCGTTGACCAAGCTGCCGAAGCTGACCCTCGAAGCCCTGGCCGAATACCCGATCGTCACCTACGTATTCGGTTTCACCGGGCGTTCCAAGCTCGACGAAGCCTTCAGTCATCGTGGCCTGACGCCGAAAGTGGTGTTCACCGCCGCCGACGCCGACGTGATCAAGACTTACGTCCGCCTGGGCCTGGGCGTGGGCATCGTCGCGAAGATGGCCGTCGATACCAAGCTCGACAGTGACCTGGTGGTGCTGGATGCCAGCGAATTGTTCGAATCCAGCGTGACCAAGATCGGTTTCCGACGTGGCACTTTCCTGCGCGGCTTCATGTGCGACTTCATCGAGAAATTCGCGCCGCACCTGACCCGGGAAGTGATGGCCAAGGCCATCCAGTGCCACAACAAGCAGGAACTCGAAGAGTTGTTCGACGGCGTCGAACTGCCGGTGCACTAAAAAACGTTACCTGCCTAGATCGCCTCGGTGACAGTGAACTGTTGCCGGGCGCCCGCGACCACGATCTCCACTTCATCCCCTTCGAACTTGCCCAGCAGGCCTCGGCCCAGCGGTGAGCGAGGGGTGATGACGGTGATCGGCTGGCCTACCAGCGAGACCTTCAAGCCTGCCGCATCCGGCCCGAGGAAGAGCCATTGCTGGCGGCCGTGCTCATCTTCCAGCCCGATCAATGTGCCGACCTGAACGCCGCGCTGCTCGTCGTAAGGCCTCAACGTCAGGTTTTGACAAAGGGTGAGCGCCTGGCGGATTTCTTCCACGCGCCTGGCTTGTCCGGCGGCGAGGTAGGACGCCTCGAGGCCCAGGGTGTCGTATTTGTTCTCGGCGATGTTTTCTTCGTGGGTCGCGGTTTCGTAGGCGGTTTGCGCGGCGCGCTCGGCGATATCGAGATCAATCTCGAGCTTGTCGAGAATCAACTGGTGGACGGTCTGTTTGTTCATGTCACTCGCAAAATTGCAGCACGTTGGCACGGCTTTTTTCACTGGGTGCATTCTGGTCCTGTTGCAGCCAGAACTGGCACTTGGGGTTGGACAGGTTGCGAGGATTGCTGCGGGCCTGATCAAGCGCCTGACGCTGTTCGTTCCTCTGCAGGTTCTGCTGATACTGCTCGAACATCGGCGTGGGCGGCTCGGGGGCCGGTTGCACCGCCGGTGGTTGCGCCAGTTGATGGACGGCGGCGGCCACCGGTGCCAGTTGTTCGTTGAACAGGAATCGGGACAGTAGCCAGCCCGTCAACACGATGGCCAGGAACCCCAGCCACAGGCCCAGGGCAATGCTGAAGGTCAATTGCAAAGCCGTAAGGCGCGAGGGTGTCGAGTGATCGGGCATGGCTGCTTCCTGGCAGGGTCATGGGCAGGCGCTGATTGTCGCATGAAGATTAATCGCCGTCGGCTCTTCTGCGCGATCGGTTTATTCGGGACAATCAGGCCTTTGTCACAGGGAGTCGGGAATGGCTGTGCGCTGGGATATTTTCTGCACCGTCGTCGATAATTATGGCGACATCGGTGTCACTTGGCGCCTGGCTCGGCAATTGGTGGCCGAGCACCAATTCGCGGTGCGGCTGTGGGTCGACGACCTGCGTGCCTTCGAACGGCTGTGCCCGCAGATCGATATCACCCTGCCCGAGCAATGGCAGCAGGGCGTGCAAGTGTGCCACTGGCCTGCAGAGTGGCAGCCCACCGAGGCCGCCGAGGTGGTGATCGCCGCATTTGCCTGCCAGTTGCCGAGTGCCTACATGGAAGCGATGGCCGAACGCCAGACGACGCCCTTGTGGATGAACCTCGATTATTTGAGCGCCGAAGACTGGGTGATCGGTTGCCATGGCTTACCGTCAGTCAAATACAAACACGTGCAGAAATATTTCTTTTTCCCGGGCTTTCGGGAGGGAACGGGTGGCTTGCTGCGTGAGGCCGGTCTGCTGGAGCGCCGTCGGCAATTCCAGCAGGATGCCGAAGCGCAACGCAGTTTCCTGCAAGGATTGGGCGTCGAGCGGGCGCCGCAGGCCTGCCTGATCTCGCTGTTCGCCTACGAGAACGCCGGGCTGGCGAGCTGGTTTGACGCGATGGCAGCCGATACCCAGGCATTTCATGTGCTGGTTCCCGAAGGGCGAGTGTTGGGCGACGTCGAGCGTTGGCTCGGTGTCGACGGCCTGAAGGTCGGTGCGCTGCATCGACGCGGCGCACTGACGGTGCAGGTGCTGCCGTTCGTTCGCCAGGATCAGTACGACCAGTTGCTGTGGTGCTGTGATTTCAACGCCGTGCGTGGCGAAGATTCCTTCGTGCGCGCGCAATGGGCCGGTCGGCCGCTGCTCTGGCACATCTACCAGCAGGAAGAAGACGTCCACCTGGAAAAGCTCGAGGCATTTCTCAGGCTCTACAATCAGGGGCTTTCACCGGCCGCGCAAAAAGCGACCAATGGTCTCTGGCGGGCCTGGAATGCCGGCCAGGACATGGCCGAGCATTGGAAAACCAGCCGCGAACAGCAGCAGGAACTGGCCGAACATGCCCAGGCGTGGTGTCTGGAACAGGCTTCGCGACCCGATCTTGCCGCGGCGCTGGTGAAGTTTTATGTAAATTGGATATGATACGCGGCCTAGATTTTTGTAAATCCCATCCAAATTCGGATATTCGCAATGAAAACTGGTAAAGAACTGAAACCCGGGACCGTGATCCGTCTCGAAAACGATCCTTGGCTGGTTCAGAAAGCTGAGTTCACCAAGTCGGGTCGTAACAGCGCGATCATGAAGACCAAGCTGAAGAACCTGCTGACCGGTTACAAGACCGAGATCGTCTACAGCGCCGACGACAAACTGGACGACGTGATCCTCGACCGCAAAGAAGCGACCCTGTCCTTCATCAGCGGTGACACCTACACGTTCATGGACACCACTGACTACACCATGTACGAGCTGAACGCCGAAGACATCGAAAGCGTTCTGCCATTCATCGAAGAAGGCATGACCGACGTCTGCGAAGCTGTGTTCTTCGAAGAGCGCCTGGTTTCCGTAGAACTGCCGACCACCATCGTGCGTCAGGTTGACTACACCGAAGGTTCCGCTCGCGGTGACACTTCCGGCAAGGTCATGAAGCCTGCCAAACTGAAGAACGGTACCGAACTGTCGGTCGCTGACTTCATCGAAATCGGCGACATGATCGAGATCGATACCCGCGAAGGCGGTTCCTACAAAGGTCGCGCCAAGTAAGCGCAGCCTTCTGTATAAAAAAGCCCGACCATTGAGTCGGGCTTTTTTATTTCAGGACTGAATACCAGATCCCGTGGTTTCTCCTGGTTCCATCATCACTTCAGGTGCTGCTTGAGCTCTTCGGACACCTGCAACATCGCCGAACGCACCGCTGGCACCTGGCTGACCACGTTGAGCAAGCCGTAGTCGTGGATCATGCCGTTGTAGCGTACGGCCGTCACGGGCACACCGGCCGCGTCCAGTTTGCGGGCATAGGCTTCGCCTTCATCGCGCAAGACATCGGCCTCGGCGGTCTGCACCAGCGCTGGCGGCAGGCCCTTGAGTTGCGCGGTGCTGGCCCGTAGCGGCGAGGCATAGATCTCGCCGCGTTGCCCGGCATCGGTGGTGTAGTTGTCCCAGAACCACTTCATCATGTTTTTACTGAGGAAGTGCCCTTCGGCGAACTGGTTGTAGGACGCCGTCTCGAAGCTGGCATCGGTCACCGGCCACAGCAATGCCTGGAAACGGATCGCCGGCGTGCCTTTGTCCTTCGCCATCAAGGCCACGACCGCCGCCATGTTGCCGCCGACGCTGTTGCCCACCACGGCCAGGCGCTTGCCATCGACGCTGATCTGCTTGCCGTGCTCGGCCACCCATTTCGTCGCGGCGTAAGCCTGGTTGATCGCCACCGGGTAATGCGCCTCGGGTGAAGGCGTGTAGTTGACGAACACCGCGACGGCACCGGACCCCGCAACGAGATCCCGAACCAGTCGTTCGTGGGTCGGGAAGTCGCCCAGTACCCAGCCACCGCCGTGGAAGAACATGAACACCGGCAACTCACCCTTGACCCCGGCGGGGCGAACGATGGTCAGGCTGATCGGCTGGCCATCGACCTGGATGGTTTTCTCGCTGACGTCGGCCTTGGGCAAGCTCAACTTTACCCCCGCCTGGGCGCCCATCAGGACGGCGCGGGCGTCCTTGGGCGACAGCTGCTCCAGTGGCTTGCCGGTGCCGGCATTGAGCGCGTCGAGAAACGCCTGGGTGTTGTGTTCGACGATACCGTCGGCGAAGGCGCTGCTGACGCTGAGGGCGAGAAGGGTGCCGGTCAGGGCTTTGCTGAATGTGTTCATGTGCATCTCCTTGAGTTCGGGGCCAGGGTTGGTGGTCAGACGGTCACGTGCAGGCGCACATCCACGTTGCCGCGGGTGGCGTTGGAGTACGGGCAGACGTGGTGAGCCGCGTCCACCAGGCTTTGCGCGTCGGCCTGGTCCAGCCCTGGCAGGCTGATGTGCAGGTCGATGTCGAGGCCGAAACCACCGGGGATCTGGCCGATGCCGACGTGGGCGGTAATCGAGGCGTCGTCCGGGATCTTGCGTTTGCTCTGGCTGGCCACGAATTTCAGGGCGCCGATGAAGCAGGCCGAGTAGCCGGCGGCGAACAATTGCTCGGGGTTGGTCGCCGCACCGCCCGCACCGCCGAGTTCCTTGGGCGTGGCGAGTTTGACGTCGAGAATGTTGTCACTGGAGATCGCACGACCGTCACGGCCGCCGGTGGAAGTTGCGATTGCGGTGTAGAGCGTTTGCATGATGGGAGCCTCGTTTCTGGGTTGGTTTATTTGCGCTAAATGTTTGCGCGCTAAGTAGGTGTGAGGCGAATGTATAGCGCTAATATTTTGTGCGCAAGATAAATTTTCGAGGCAGGTATGAAAATTCAGGCTGAAAGGGCTTGTACCCCTTGAGCTAGAGGGGTTTGGTGGTGTTAAAAATTTTTTAGCTGGTAGGCTGGGAGGCCGCAATCGCGAGCAAGCTCGCTCCCACAGAGGGGAGCGCCGCAACTTCAATGTGGGAGCGAGCTTGCTCGCGATTGCGGTGGGTCAGTTGGCGGGGAGATCGGATGTCCCGGCACCTTCGCGAGCGAGCCCGCTCCCACAGGGGGAGTCAGAGGCTGTCTTGCAAATGCCCGCGTAGCGCTTGCAGGTCATGTTGCAGCTTCTTCAACTGTTCCAGGGTCTGGCCGCTGGCGGCGAGGATGCATTGGGGGATGTCGAGGGCTTTTTCCCGCAGGGCACGGCCCTGTTCGGTGAGTTCGACAATGACCACACGTTCGTCCTCACGGCTGCGGGTGCGGCTCAGCAGGCCTTCGGCCTCCAGGCGCTTGAGCAAGGGGGTCAGCGAGCCGGGGTCGGTAAGCAGGCGTGTGCTGATTTCACCGACGGTCAATCCGTCCTTTTCCCACAGCACCATCATCGCCAGGTATTGCGGATAGGTCAGGCCCAGGGCCTGCAGCAGCGGCTTGTAGACCTTGGTCATCAGCAGCGACGTGGAGTGCAGGGCGAAACAGACCTGGTTGTCGAGCAACAGGGCTTCGCAGGCTTCGGGGGTGTCGCGCAGGGTGTTCATGGCAAAACCTTCATTCAATGATCGTTACGAATCTAGCGGGCGAATCTTTAATGCGCCAGATAATTCTGACATTCCGGATAGATGTTACGTTTCCCCGCTGGCGCCGACTGCGTAGGATAAGCGCCCTGAGGAAAAGGGGAGTCTTCTGTGTTCGAATTTGCATTGTTCTTGGTGTTTGGTGCCGTGTTAGGCACCTTGGGGGGATTGTTCGGGATCGGTGGCGGCCTGATTGCCATTCCGGTGCTGGGCGTCTGGTTCGGCCTTGACCAGCAAATGGCCCAAGGGACGGCGCTGGTCATGGTGGTGCCCAACGTCATGCTGGCGTTGTGGCGTTACCACCAGCGCAATCGCATCGAATTGCGCCATGTCCTGCCGTTGGCTTCCATGGGGTTCTGCTTTGCCTGGCTTGGCTCGATCTGGGCCGTGGGGATCGATGCCGATAGCATGCGGATCGGTTTCGTGGCGTTCCTGATCGCGCTGACGCTCTACAACCTGGTTCGCATGTTCGCCGCCACCGCACCTGCTTCGGCGCAAATGCGGTATGGCTGGCCGTGGCTCGGCGTGCTGGGAGCCGCATCCGGCACCATGGGCGGTCTGTTCGGTGTCGGCGGGGCCGTTGTCGCCACCCCGATCCTGACCAGCATTTTTGGCACCAGCCAGGTGGTTGCCCAAGGTTTGTCCCTGGCGCTGGCCTTGCCCAGCACCGGCGTGACCCTCGCCACGTATGCGTTTCACCACGAAGTGGACTGGAGCATCGGCCTGCCGCTGGCCGTCGGTGGCTTGCTGAGCATCAGTTGGGGAGTGAAAGTCGCCCACGCCTTGCCGGAGCGGCTGTTGCGCGGGCTGTTCTGTGGTTTCCTGGTGCTGTGCGCGGTGTTGCTCGCCTTTAAAGTTTGAAACCTTCAACGATGTGTTCGGCCAGGCACTCGGTGATCGGCGACGGATTATGCAGGTTGCGGATCAGCATGATGCTGGCCTCGGGCAGTTCCGGCAGGTCTTCGGCCTCGCCCAGTACGCGCATGTCCGGGGTCAGCAGGCTTTCCAGTTGCGCCGTGATTGCCAGGCCGGCCCCCACCACCGCCATGAGCGCCGACAGGCTCGAGCTGTTGTACGCCACGCGATAATCGCGGCCCATGGCATCCAGCGCATTGCAGGCCCATTGCCGGCAGAAACAATCGCTGTTGAACATTGCCAGCGGCAGCGGTGTTTGTTCATGGACGTTGAAGCAGGCGGCTTCGGCCCAGACAAAGCGCTCCTTGCGCAGCAACTGGCCGATTTCGTCCCCCGGTTTACGGGTGACGATGGACAGGTCCAGGTCCTGGCGCAGCAGCAACTGCTTGGACGACTCGCAGTGCACTTCGATTTCGATCAGGGGATAGAACTGGGCGAAGCGTTGCAGGATGCCCGGCAGGAAACGCATCACGTAATCGTCCGGCGTGCCGATGCGCACCGTGCCGACCATATGCGGTTCGCGCAGGGTATTGAACACCTCGCTGTGCAGCTTGAGGATCCGCCGGGCGTAACCCAGCAGCACCTGGCCTTCGGCGGTGAGCTTGACCTGGCGCCCGTCGCGTTCGAACAGCCGTCGCTGCAAGACGTCTTCTTCCAGCCGCTTCATCTGCATGCTGACGGCAGACTGGGTGCGATTGACCAATTCCCCGGCGCGGGTGAAACCGCCCTGGTCGGCGATGGCGACAAAGGTACGCAGCACTTCCGTATCGATGCTCGGGTAACTCGACAATTGATCAATCTCCGAGATGTATTGCATAAGAAACATTCGTTGGATTGATCTTAGCGTTAGCGCGAGACTTGAGCCATCCCCAACGGAGGACATCACGATGAAAGGTCAAAAAGGTTATCTACTGATAGACAAACTCTCCCACGGCTTTTCCATCAGCGCCTTGCTGCACAAGTTTAGCCGCTGGTACGAATTGCACCATGAACGCGAACTGCTGGCCGGAATGAGCGACGAGGCGCTCAAGGACATCGGCGTGAGCCGTGCCGACGTGGAGCAGGAAGTGGTTCGGCCATTCTGGGATGACCCAATGCACAAATGAGCCATCCTTTCCTACACAAACCCCTTATTGGTGAGGTAGGTTGCGAGCAGACAAGGAGATCTCCATGCCCGCGACTGTGTCCTTTACCCTCAAACAGGCCCGGCGTCTGGCGTTGGCCGCCCAAGGATTCGATGGGCGGTCGCCGCCAGCTTCGGTGCAACCCTCGCGCCTCAACCGTCTGATCGAACGCCTCGGCGTCCTGCAGATCGACTCCGTCAATGCGCTGGTGCGCTCGCATTACCTCCCGCTGTTTTCCCGCCTCGGTCACTACCCTCGCGATTTGCTCGATCAAGCCGCCTGGAGCCAGGGCCGACGCCGCACGCTGTTCGAGTATTGGGGCCATGAAGCGTCGCTGCTGCCGCTGTCCATGTATCCACTGATGCGCTGGCGCATGGATCGGGCGGCGCGTGGCGAGGGCATCTACCAGCAATTGGCGCGTTTCGGTCATGAACGCCAGGATGTCATCCGTCGCGTCCTGGCGTCGGTCGAGGAGCAGGGCGCCCTCGGTGCCGGCAGCTTGTCCACGCGCCAGGAGAAGGCCGGGCCGTGGTGGGACTGGAGCGCAGAGAAACATGCGCTGGAGTGGCTATTCGCGGCGGGCGAAGTCACGGTGGCGGGGCGGCGTGGGTTCGAGCGGCTCTACGACTTGCCGGAGCGGGTACTGCCAGCTTCGATCCTGCAGCAACCGTTGCCGGACGAAGCCCAGGCCCAGCGCGCCTTGCTGGTACATGCCGCCGACGCCCTGGGCATCGCGACCGAGAAAGACCTGCGCGACTACTTTCGTCTGGGGCCGGCCGACAGCCGCGGGCGACTGGCCGAGTTGGAAGAGGCCGGCGAACTGCTGCGCTGTGAGGTGCAGGGCTGGAAGCAACCGGCCTGGTGTCGACCCACGGCGAAAATCCCTCGCAAAGTAGCGGCCAGCGCCTTGTTGTCGCCGTTCGATTCGCTGGTCTGGGAGCGCAGCCGTGCCGAACGACTGTTCGATTTCCGCTATCGGCTGGAGATCTACACCCCTGTCCACAAGCGGATGTACGGCTATTACGTATTGCCGTTCTTGCACAATGAACGCATCGCGGCTCGGGTGGACCTGCGGGCGGAGCGGGCCCTGGGCCGGTTGGCGGTGCATGCGGTGCACGAGGAAGAGCCGGGGTTGGACGAGGAGGGGGTGCAAGCCTTGGCGGTGAACCTGCGGCGCATGGCCGATTGGCTGGGGTTGGAGCGGGTCCAGCTTAACTGTCAGCGGGTGGGTGGGGTTCGGTTGGCGGTGGCGTTGGCGCAGATCGGTGGTGACTGAGCAGGCCCTATCGCGAGCAAGCTCGCTCCCACATTGGATCTGCTGTGAACACAAAACCTGTGGTCACCCGGGACCCCTTGTGGGAGCGAGCTTGCTCGCGATAGCCGTCTAACCGGCGAAGAAGAACCTACCGCCGAACCTGCTTCAACGTCTCCGCAATCAGGAACGCCAGCTCCAGCGACTGATCGGCATTCATCCGCGGGTCGCAATGGGTGTGGTAGCGGTCCGACAGCCCGTCCTCGGTAATCGGTCGTGCACCGCCGATGCATTCGGTGACGTTTTGCCCGGTCATTTCGATGTGAATCCCGCCGGCATAGGTGCCTTCGGCTTCGTGGGCCTGGAAGAACTGCTTCACTTCACCGAGGATCTGCGCGAAGTCCCGGGTCTTGTAGCCGCTGCTGGCCTTGATGGTGTTGCCGTGCATCGGGTCGGAGCTCCACAGCACCTGCTTGCCTTCACGTTGCACGGCGCGCAACAGTGGCGGCAGGTGTTCGCCGACCTTGTTGGCGCCCATCCGGGCGATCAGGTTCAGCCGGCCGGGGTCGTTGTCCGGGTTGAGCACGTCGATCAGGCGGATCAGGTCGTCCGGGTCCATGCTCGGGCCGACCTTGACCCCGATCGGGTTGTTCACCCCACGCAGGAATTCGACATGGGCACCGTCCAACTGACGGGTGCGGTCGCCGATCCAGAGCATGTGGGCCGAGCAGTCGTAATAGTCGTTGGTCAGGCTGTCACGGCGCACGAAGGCTTCTTCGTAATTGAGCAGCAGTGCTTCGTGGGCGGTGAAGAAACTGGTTTCGCGCAGTTGCGGCGAGCTGTCCATGCCGCAGGCGCGCATGAATGCCAGGGTTTCGTCGATGCGGTCGGCCAGGTGGCTGTATTTTTCCGCCAGGGCCGAGTTGGCGATGAAGTCCAGGTTCCACTTGTGCACCTGGTGCAGATCGGCGAAACCGCCCTGGGCGAAGGCGCGCAGCAGGTTCAAGGTGGCGGTGGACTGGTGGTAGGACTGCAACAACCGCTCCGGGTCCGGTACGCGGCTTTTTTCGTCGAAACCGATGCCGTTGACGATGTCGCCCCGGTAGGCCGGCAGGGTCACGCCGTCGATGGTTTCGTCGTTGGCCGAGCGTGGCTTGGCGAACTGTCCGGCCATGCGCCCGACCTTGACCACCGGGCAGCCGGCGGCAAAGGTCATGACGATCGCCATCTGCAAGAGCACCTTGAAGGTGTCGCGGATCTTGGCCGCCGAGAACTCGGCAAAGCTTTCGGCGCAATCGCCGCCTTGCAGCAGGAACGCCCGGCCCTGGGTGACTTCGGCGAACTGACGGCGCAACTCCCGGGCTTCGCCGGCAAACACCAACGGCGGATAACTGGCCAGGGTCTGCTCCACCTGCGACAGGTGCGCGGCGTCGGGGTAACGGGGTTGCTGCTGGATCGGCAGGGCACGCCAGCTGTCAGGGCTCCAGGGTTGGCTCATCATGATCTCTAGGTGATTTACGCTCGGACGGCCATGTTATCAGCAAATTAGTACGTGACCTGTTCCGGTTGCTTCGCGGACAATCGCGCCTTTGTCCCGTATCCGCAGGCTCATGCCGGCACGGCAACCATCAGGAGATGAAATGACAGAGGAGCGCGTCGAGCATTTGCTCGCCGAGGTGCACGACGAGTTCGGCATGATTCGCGTATTCGAAGTGGCCGATTACCGGTTTCTGGAGTTTGGCGATGCCATCGAGCAAAGCTGCGTGTTCACAGCCGATCCGAGCTGGCTCGAATATGACTACACCCGCGCCATGCTCATCGGTGCGTTGTGTCACGAGCAGCCGGAAAGCGCGCTGTTCTTGGGGCTGGGTGCCGGTACGCTGACCCAGGCCTGCCTCAAGTTCCTGCCACTGGAAGACGTCGAGGCCATCGAACTGCGTCCCGACGTGCCGCGCCTGGCCATCGAATACCTGGGGCTGGACGACGATCCGCGACTGTACATCCGCGTTGGCGATGCTTTGGAGCTGCTTGAAACGGCGGAACCGGCGGACCTGATTTTCGTCGACCTCTATACCGATGTCGGCCCGGGCGTCGGGCATCTGGCCTGGGGGTTCCTGGAAAACTGCCAGAAGCGCCTCAACCCGGGCGGCTGGCTGGTGATCAACCAATGGGCCACCGACGACGGCAAGCCATTGGGCGCGGCGCTCTTGCGCGGTTTGTACCACCGGCATTATTGGGAGCTGCCGGTGAAGGAGGGCAATGTGATCCTGATTGTGCCGGCGGACCTCGATCAGGAGCTGGACATGCAAGGACTGGTCGCCAGGGCCGAAGGGCTGGCGCCACGCTTGGGGTATTCGTTGCAGTCACTGATCAAGGCGATCCGGCCGGCGACCTGATCAAAGGCC
>NZ_JACNDD010000073.1:0-32514 GCF_017351395.1 Pseudomonas sp. FW305-28 | reverse complement strand
CTAAGCCACCAACGATCCAGTGTGGGAGCAAGCTCACTCCCACAAGGGAATGGAAGTGCTGCGCCGGCTAACCTTTCACCGCCGCTTCAATCGCCGCAATGTCGATCTTGGTCATCGTCATCATGGCCTCGAAGGCCCGCTTGGCGACGGCCTTGTCAGGACTGGCGACCGCTTCAAGCAACACACGCGGGCTGATCTGCCACGACAAGCCCCACTTGTCCTTGCACCAGCCACAGGCACTGGCCTGGCCGCCGTTGTCGATGATCGCGTTCCACAAGCGGTCCGTTTCGGCCTGGTCCTCAGTTGCAATCTGGAATGAAAAGGCCTCGCTGTGCTTGAACACCGGCCCGCCGTTGAGGCCAATGCAAGGGATGCCGATCACCGTGAAATCCACCGTGATCACATCGCCCTCCTTGCCCGACGGATAATCGCTCGGAGCCTGATAGACAGCGTTCACCGCACTGTCGGGAAACGTTTTGGCGTAGAACTGCGCAGCTTCGTGGGCATTGCCGTCGTACCAGAGGCAGATCCTGTTCTTATTGTTCATTCCGCTTCTCCGAAAGGGACTGGACGATAAAGTCTAGCAGTCCCCCCGAAAGTTGCAGATGGCCGGGCCTCAGGTAAACAGATCGACCCCCAGCTGGAACGCGACCCACAACGCCAGGCCCGTGGCAAACATCAGCGCGATGTTCTCGAACAGGTTGTTGCGATATTCCTTGCCCAGCAGGGACTTCTGGTTGGACATGATCAGCAGGCCCAGGGAAATCACCGGCAATCCGACGATATTCAGCGCGTTGACACCAATGGTCAGCGTGACGAAGTCCGGCATGCCGGGGAGCGACCAGATCAGCGGCGTCACGAGAATGAACAGCATGAACCATTTGTGCATCGGATCATGGTGGAATTCCTTGCCGTAGCGCTCCCGGCGCTCGGGCCGCACGTGCTGGAAGGCATCGGTGATCAGCATCGGAAACGCCGTGGTCTTGCCGGAGATGCTGGCGAACAGCGTGGCGAACACGCCGATGAAGAACACGTACCAACCGATCGAGCCGAAGAACATTTCCAGGGCCTTGCCCAGATCGCCCAGGGTTTTGACCTCGATGCCGTTGGGTCGCAGGATTTCCGCACCGACGATCCAGATCGCCAGGTTGATGATGATCCCGACGAACACCGCAAACAGCAGGTCGTTACGCTGGATACGCTTGTGTTCAGGCCCCACCCAACCCTTCTGGCGCATGACATACGGATGGACGAAGTTGGCGATGGAGCCGGCCACCGCACCGATCACCGAAACGGCCACCAGCAGCGCACCGTGCACGCCTTCATCGGGCGGAATGCTGAAGCCGATGGTGCCTTTGACGATGCCCGCGACATCCGGGCCGGACATCACCGCCAGAGCCAGGAACGCCAGTGTCATGATCGCCAGCAGGCCTTTCATCACGCCTTCGATCATCGAATAGATATTGCGCCCGACGAGCATCCACACCGCCAAGACCACCGCCACCGAACACAGCAGTGGATAGTCGACCTTGAGCAACATGGCCAGGGCTTCGCCAGCCCCCTTGATCATGTAGGCATTCATCAGGTGCCCCATGAGCAGCGCATACACCAGCAGGAACCAGGCGAAAAACGGATTGAGCTGGGCATAACCTTGCAGGATGGTCATGCCCTGGTTATTGCAGAGCTGGAAGCGCGCGATGATGTTGACGATCAAGTAGCGCAGCAGCAGAGAAACCGCCAGCACCCACATCATTGCGTAGCCGTAGTTCGCCCCCGCCACGGATGAGGTGATCAGGTCGCCGGCGCCCAGCCAGGACAGTACCGCGATGATGCCGGGGCCGAGAAGCTTGAGCAGACGCACGAAACGGCCTTGCACGGGCGCCGCAGCCTTGCCTTCAGCGGAAGGAATGCTCGTCATGGATGGAATCTCCGTTTATTTTTTTTGTGAGAAACGGCCACAGTCGAACATATTAGATACGACGTCGTACAACCATTATTCATGCGTAATTATGTAAAAATGTTTCATGGCATCCGCCACCGATGTACCGCTGTATTCAAGAGCAAATTGCCACTAATCCTTCACCTGCTCGCCGTTATCGACCAACCAGCGCACCATCTTCGCCAGCGGCACCCGATGCTGCTGGATGGCGCACCAACTGACATGTTCATGGCGATACAACTCGACATAACGGTTGAGCAGCACATGGCGACCATCCTCGGCCAAGCGCAATTCAACTTCACGACAATGCAATACATCCGGCTCGAGCGAGCGCATTCGCCGATGCAAGACCAGCGCCTGGTTATTCATCGGCAGCGGCTCCATCCTGGCACTGGGGGTTGCCCTCCTCCACCGCTCCCAACTTGCCCTGCGCGACAAGATCGGCACGCCGCTGCGCCGTGGCATCGCGAAGCGCCGCGTAGTAATCCGGTTCCGCCTGCAACTCGTCGGTCAGTGGCAATGCCTCGGCACGGCCATCGACAACGCCGCCGACGGTGTTGATCGTGCCCAGGGTGTCGACGGTGCTGCTGTTGTCGCCGAACGGGTCGACGGCAAAACTCAGCACTTTGCCCGTCGCGTCCCGCAGGTTGGCGCTGCCCAGCAGCGGCAGTTCCACGGTGGGCCCGGGGGCAAGGTTCCAGACGCCGAAGGTCTGGCCGAAATCGGCCTTGTGGCGCTCGATGCCCAGCTTGCCCGACACATCGATCAGCCCGACGATGCCCGCAGTGGTGTTGATGACGAAACGGCCCAGTGTGTTGACCGAGCGTTGGCCATTGCCTTGCAGCAAGTCGTTGATGAACACCTTGGGCTCGCCGAAGTTCGCCACGAAGTTGTGGACGCCGGCCTGGAACATCTCCGGCAACTTGAGATAACCACGGGCCACCGGGGCCAGCGCATAGTCATCCACGGTTCGGTTGAAGGCGAATATGCCGCGGTTAACCGATTCTGCGGGATCGTAAACGGTGTAGGTCGCGCTTTCGCACGAGCCCGGCGTTGCAGCGGGCGTACTGGAGCAACCGCTGGCGAGTGCCGCCAATACAACCACGACGGTGGATCGAACGAACAACGGAGCGGGCTTGGTGATCGGCATACAGGGTTATCTCGGCGAGGAATGGGATGCTGCCTGGGCCGGTCGAAAGCCAAACACCGCCCCCTGTGGCGAGGGAGCTTGCTCGCGCTTGAGTGCGAAGCGCTCACCGCTTTTTTTTAGGGCCGCTTCGCGACCCAGCGGGAGCAAGCTCCCTCGCCACAGGGTTCAGTGTTGGTGGGTGGTTTAACTGACCGACATTGAGGCCATCCTGCCGCCGTTTTCTTGCCCGCAGATTTCCAGAATATTGCCCGCCGGCAACTTTATTACCGGGTTGAAATATATGACGCGGGCCCTGGATTGACCCTAGTATCCCCTCCTGTATTCATTACCCTGCGTGCCCACCGTGAGCCATTTATTACTGGTGGACGATGACCTCGAAGTCCTCGCCCTCTTGCGCAAGTTCCTCGAACAACATGGCTATAGCGTGGATGTGGCCGCCGACGGCAATGCCCTGTGGCAGGCGGTGGAACGCCAGGTGCCGGACCTGATCATCCTCGACGTCATGTTGCCGGGCGACAACGGGCTGGTGCTGTGCCAACGGCTGCGGGCCGAGCACACGGTCGGCATCATCATGCTCACCGCCATGGGCGAGTTGAGTGATCGCGTCGTCGGCCTGGAGCTGGGGGCGGACGATTACCTGACCAAGCCCTTCGATGCGCGGGAGCTGTTGGCCCGGGTGCGTGCCGTGCTGCGGCGTACCGGTGAAGCCAGGGCCGCGTCGAGCGACGCCTCCCGGCCCATCCTGGAGTTCGAAAACTGGCAACTGGACGTCACCCGCCGCGAGCTGCGCTCACCGGACAAGGTCATGATCCCGCTGTCCACCGGCGAGTTCGAACTGCTGCTGGTGTTTGCCGAACACCCGCGCCGGGTGCTGACTCGCCAACAGTTGCTGGACCTGGCCCGCGGCGAAACCTTCGAGGCGTTCGACCGCAGCATCGACGTCCAGGTCAGCCGCCTGCGGCGCAAATTGGAGACCGACATCACCGGTGCGTCGATGATCCGCACCGTGCGCAACAGCGGCTACCTGTTCAGCCCGCACGTGGTGAAGCGATGAAACCCGCGCGCTCGGGCACTCAACGTCCACGGGACACGGTGGCGCGCTGGATCGCCCTGACCACCATGATCGCCATGCTGACCTTGCTGGCCCTCAACGAACTGTTCAGCCTGCTGGCCGGTGCCTGGGCGCGCCCTCCCCTGATGGAAACCGGCCTGATGGAAAAGGCCGCCGCCATCACCCGCATCATCGACTCCGTCGCCCCCGAACAACGCCCCGCGATTGCCGCGGCCGCCAGCGACCAGGCGTTCAATGCGCACTGGTTAAAGCGGCATGAAGAGGCGCACTTGCCGGTGATCGACGACCCGGAGTTCAGTGAAGGTTCGACGCTCCTGCGCCAGCAATTGGGTCGGCCGGATGCCAGGATCGAAGCCTACGAACCGGGCGACTGGCCGGCCGACCAACCGGATGCACGCTACGCGGTGATCATCGAACTGGCCGACCATTCGTGGGTGATCTTCTCCGTGCCGTCGCGCAGTTGGGGGCTGGGCGAATGGGCGCGCAACGGGATCATCATCGCGCTGATCCTGCTCTCGACGTTGATCGTCGCACTGATCGCCACCCGGCACCTGGCCGCACCGCTGGAACGCTTTGCCGAAGGCGCCCGACGCTTTGGCGTCGACCATCAGGCACCACCGATTCCGGTCATCGGCCCCCACGAAATCCGCCAGGCGATCCTCGCGTTCAATGCCATGCAGGCCCAGCTCAAGCACTTCCTGCAGGACCGCACCCAGATGCTCGCCGCCATCTCCCACGACTTGCGCGCGCCGCTGACCCGCATGCGCCTGCGCGGGGAGTTCATCGAGGATGCCGAGCAGCAATCGCGCTTGTTCAGGGACGTGGACGAAATGCAGGCGATGGTCAATTCAGCCCTGGCGTTCTTCCGTGACGATGCCCGGCTTGAACATGCCACCGCGTTCGACCTGGCCGAACTGCTGCACACCATCGTCGATGACCTCAAGGACGCCGGCACCGAGGTGGGGTTCGAAGGTGCCCAGCGCTTGGTGTATGTCGGTCGGCCCATCGGCATCAAGCGCGCCTTGGTCAACCTGATCGACAACGCGATCAAATACGGCGGCGAACCGACGGTTCGACTCGAAGCCGACGCCCACCGTGTGGACATTCGCGTCCTCGACCGAGGGCCGGGCATCGCCGGCCAATACCTTGAGCAGGTCTTCACGCCGTTCTTTCGCATCGAAGGTTCTCGCAACAAGCACACTGGCGGCGTCGGGCTCGGCCTGTCGGCGGCCCGGGCGACGGTGCTGGAGCATGGCGGGACGCTGACCCTGCGCAATCGCAAGGGTGGCGGATTGGAGGCCAGGGTCTCGCTACCGCTTGACTGAAGGCCCCGATGTGTCGATCCGCGCTAAACAATCGGCGCCTTCCTCGGTAGGATGTCCGGCCTTTCCGGCCTGACCCTGTCCCGGAAAGGCGCTCTTGTTTGTATCGCCCGACCCAGTGCCATCGTTCGCGCCCACGACAGACAAGAATCGACGGAGCCAAACCAAGGAATTCACCGATGATTCTTATCATTTACGCGCACCCCTACCCCGACAAATCGCGGGTCAACCAGCAGATGCTCAAGCGAGCATCCAGCCACCCGGACGTGGTCATACGTTCGCTCTATGCGCTTTATCCCGACTTCGACATCGACGTCGAGGCGGAACAGCGGGCGGTGGAACAAGCAGAGCTGGTCGTCCTCCAGCACCCGATGTACTGGTACAGCTCCCCGCCCTTGCTGAAATTGTGGATCGATAAAGTCTTCACCCACGGCTGGGCCTATGGCAAAGGCGCCACGGCTCTCAAGGACAAATCCCTGCTGTGGGCCGTGACCACCGGCGGCGATCAGGGGCATTTCCAGATCGGCGGCTACCCAGGCTTTGCCGCACTGGCCCAACCCCTCCACGCCACGGCCATCTATTGCGGCATGCGCTGGCTGGAGCCGGTCGTCGTGCATGGCGCCTATGCCGCCGAAGCGGATGCCCAGCACGCCCAAATCGAACACTATGCCGCTCGCCTGGCCGCCTGGAAGGAAGATTGAAGTGGAAACTCACAGCCTGATTGAAATGCTCATCTACCTGGCCTCGGCGACACTGATCGTACCGATTGCCGTTCGATTCGGCCTGGGCCCGGTGTTGGGTTATCTACTGGCCGGGTGCATCATCGGCCCGTGGGGGCTGAAGCTGATTACCGATGTCAAGGCCATCCTGGAGTTCGCTGAAATCGGCGTGGTGCTGATGCTGTTCATCATCGGCCTCGAGCTCGACCCCAAACGGCTCTGGGCCCTGCGCCGGATGGTGTTTGGTGGCGGTGCCCTGCAGATGCTCGCCTGTGGCGCTGCCATTGGGTTGTTCTGCACGGCTTTGGGCCTGAACTGGACGGCAGCGTTGCTGGTCGGCCTGACCCTGAGCCTGTCTTCCACGGCCATCGCCATGCAGGCCATGAGCGAACGCAACCTGACCGCCACCGCGGTCGGGCGCAGCAGCTTTGCCGTGCTGCTGTTCCAGGACATCGCGGCCATTCCGCTGGTGGCGATGATCCCGTTGTTGTCGGCCCACGGCGACACACCTTCGGGCACCGCGCTGCTGCTATCGATTGGCAAAATCGTCGCCGCCATCGCCATCGTCGTGCTGTTGGGGCGCTACCTGACGCGACCGCTGCTGCGCTTCGCCGCACGCTCAGGCTTGCGGGAGATTTTCAGTGCCGTCGCGCTTTTTCTGGTGTTCGGCTTCGGCTTTCTGCTGGAGGAAGCCGGCCTGTCGATGGCCATGGGCGCGTTCCTCGCCGGGGTGCTGCTCGCCAGCTCCGAATACCGACATGCCCTGGAGAGTGACATCGAGCCGTTCAAGGGCCTGCTGTTGGGTCTGTTTTTCATCGGCGTCGGCATGTCGATCGATTTCGGCACCCTGGTCAACGCACCGCTGAAAGTCATCACCCTGACCCTGGGTTTCATCCTGATCAAGCTGCTGGTGATCAAGATGGCGGGCCGGTTCCTCAACGTCCCCGCCGGCCAGCGCTCCTGGCAGGCGGTGTTGCTGGGCCAAGGCAGCGAGTTCGCCTTCGTGGTGTTCGGCGCGGCGACCGTGGCCGGCATCTTGACCGATCAATGGGGCAAGAGCCTGACCCTGGCGGTGGCCTTGTCCATGTGCCTGACGCCCTTGCTGATCCTGCTGCTGGATCGCTTCGAGTCCGTCACCCGGAAAAACAAACGCGAATCCGACCTCGTCGACCAACAGAACCCACGGGTGATCATCGCCGGGTTCGGCCGTTTCGGGCAGATCGCCGGACGCCTGTTGATGTCCTGCGGCGTCGAGGTGGTGGTATTGGATCACGACCCTGACAACATCGAGACACTGCGCAAGTTCGGCGTGAAAGTCTTTTATGGCGATGCCACCCGCCTCGACTTGCTGCATGCGGCCGGCGCGGCCCAAGCGGTGGTGTTGATCAACGCGATCGACAATCAGGAAGACAACCTGACGCTGACCCGGCTGGCCCAGGAGCACTTTCCCGCGTTGCAACTGATCGTGCGGGCGCGGGACATGGGCCACCTCATCACCCTGCGGCAGATGGGCGTGGAGGCGGCCGAGCGGGAAACCTTCGAGAGCGCGCTGGCATTGGGTCGCAGTGCGCTGGAGCACATGGGGGTCGGGGCTTACGAAGCGCGTGAACGGGCGGATCAGTTCCGGCGGCTGAACCTCAAGATGCTGGAGGAGATCGTCGCCCAGCCGGAAGACGACCTCGCGTTCCGCCACGACGCCTACCGACGCGCCAATGCGCTGCTCACGGAGATGTTCAACGAAGACCGTGCCCACCCCGTCGACAGCTGGCCGGAACACCATCGCAACGAAACCGACAAGACGCCGGGTTGACCGGCGTCATACGCGCCCGAACTTGCGCCGGACATCGGCTGCCAGTTGGCGCTGGCGCTGAAACCCAGCTCAGCGCCGATGCTGGCGAGACGCTGGTCTTTCAGGCCACTAGACCAATGCGTCCAGCTCGGCGAGCATCGGCGCAGGGATCTTCAGCTCACTCGCCGTGAGGTTTTCCCGCAGGTGCGCCAGGGACGATGTGCCGGGAATCAGCAGCAGATTCGGCGCACGTTGCAGCAACCACGCCAGGGCCACGCACAGCGGTGACGCCTGCAAGCGCGCCGCCACGCTGGAAAGGGTTTCCGACTGCAGCGGTGTGAAGCCGCCCAGGGGGAAGAACGGCACGTAGGCGATGCCCTGCCGGCCCAGGTCGGCGATGAGCTGTTCGTCGTCGCGATGGGTCAGGTTGTAGTGGTTCTGCACGCAGACCACCTTGGCAATGCCCTGGGCCTGCTTGACCTGCGTGGCCGTGACGTTGCTCAGGCCCAGGTGACGGATAAGCCCCTGGCTCTGCAACTGCGCCAGTGTCGTGAACGATTCTTCGATGGAGTCTTCCGTGGGCGAATGCATATCGCCCCACACCCGCAGGTTGACCACGTCCAGGACCTCCACGCCCAGGTTGCGCAGATTGTCGTGGACCGCCCGGGTCAGCTCGGCGGGGCTGTGGGCCGGGTTCCAGGACGCATCGGCGCCGCGCACGGCGCCGACCTTGGTCACGATGACCAGGTCCTGGGCATAAGGGTGCAGCGCTTCACGGATCAGCCGATTGGTGACATGGGGCCCGTAGAAATCGGCGGTGTCGATGTGGTTGACCCCGCTCGCCAAGGCTTCGCGCAGCACGGCGATGGCGGCCGCCGGGTCTTTGGGCGGGCCGAACACGTTGGACCCCGCCAGTTGCATCGCGCCGTAGCCCATGCGATTGACCGTGCGATCGCCCAGTAAAAAGCTGCCTGCCTTGCCTGCAATGTTCATCTCGTGCCCCTCGGATCAATGTGAGTGGGCCGACTATAGGCGTTGACCATTCCCTTGATAATCAGGTGCAATCGGCACGGGCTGTACGGCGGAGAGAACAATGGCAACGGATATTCAAGATTTGCTGGCCTTTGTGGCCGTGGTCAATGCCGGGGGCTTTCGTGAAGGCGCGCGGGTAAGCGGCAAGTCCGCATCGAGCCTCAGCGATGCCGTACGCCGAATGGAAAGCCGGCTCGGCGTGCGCCTGCTCAACCGCACCACCCGCAGCGTGGTACCGACCGAGGCCGGTGCCCGGTTGATGGAACGCATCGTCCCGGCCCTGGGCGAGGTCGAGGCGGCGATGGACGTGGTCAACGACTTTCGCGACCGTCCTTCGGGCACCCTCAGGCTGAACGTGCCGGTCAGCGCGGCCCGGCTGGTGTTGCCGGCGATCATCACGCCGTTCCTGAACAGCTATCCCGACATCCGCCTGGAAGTGGTCACCGAAGAGAGCTTCGTCGACATGCTCGCCGCCGGCTGTGACGCTGGCATTCGCTACGACGAACGCCTTGAGCAGGACATGATCGCCCTCCCCATCGGCCCCCGCTTCCAGCGCTTCGCCACGGCCGCCGCACCGGCATACCTCGATGCCCGGGGCAGGCCGGAACATCCCAGAGACCTGCTGGAACACGCGTGCCTGCGGGGCAAGTTCCCCAGCGGCGCCATGCCGCTGTGGGAGTATGAGCGTGGCGGCGAAACCATCAGCGTCGACCCGAGCGGCCCGTTGATCACGCGCATTGGCGGTGCGGTGGACCTGTCGGTGCAAGCCGCTGTAGACGGTCTGGGCATCGTCTACCTGTTCGAAGACTGGCTGCGACCCTACCTGGACAGCGGCGCCCTCGAACCGGTGCTCGAACCCTGGTGGCAGCGCTTCACCGGGCCCTTCCTCTACTACCCCGGTCGCCGCTACCTGCCCTCGCCGCTGCGGGCGTTCGTGGACTTCATCAATGCACAACGGTATGGGAGCGAGCTCGCGCGCGATGGCGTCAGCACAGCCAACACCCCCGCAAGCTGATACACCGCTATCGCGAGCAAGCTCGCTCCCACAGGGGTTCGGCTGTGTAGCTGAAAATCCCGCCCCACCACAAATCCATTGTGGGAACGATGCCGCTGCTGACGCCTCTGGTTTTGATTCGCAGCCCCGCGGTGGGCAGTCCTATGCGGATAAAGGAATGCAGGAACGACGCAGCAAGGGACGGTAAACTGCGGCGGTTCTTTTTCTTTTCCAGCATGAGGCTTTGCATGAGCAACCCAGACATCACGTTTATTCCAGATCCGGATGCGGACTCCATTTCCTCCGACGTCGCCGGTTTCGGCGGCCTGCTGGTTTCCACGCAAATCCCCACCCACGCCGACGGCAGCCTGGAACTGGGTGACATCACCCTGCAGAGCGAATGCACACTTCAAGCCCTCAAGAAGGCCCTGGAGGGCGCCGGCAGTTCCATGGACCGGGTCCTGCACCTGACCATCTACCTGACCGACATGGCTGACCGCGCCGCGTTCAACGAGGTCTACAAACGCTTCTTCGCCAAGCCTTGGCCGGTGCGTGCGGCGGTGGGTGTGGCGGCGCTGGCGGTTGAAGGCATGAAAGTGGAAGTGACCGCGATGGCGGCGAAGGGCTGAACGAGCGCCTTGCACCTTTGTAGCGCTGCAGCGCTTTTGTGGCGAGGGAGCTTGCTCCCGCTGGACTGCGCAGCAGGCCCAGGTTCTTTGTTTCAACACAAACTCCTGGGACGGCTTCGCCACACAGCGGGCCCAAGCTCGCTGCCACAAAAGCCCCTCGAACATGCCCCAAATGCGCGATTGCCACGCAAATCGTCATTTTCGCACCTAGCCCGCTCCCTGCATGGGGTCTAGAGTGCGCCGCTTTCCCTCTTCACGGCCCTGCTCATGAATCTCTGGTTCCGACTGTTGCTGATGCTGTTCCGCCGCCCGTGGCGCAAGCCGGCGGCGCCCTTGGGCACCACGGTGGTGCGCATGCGGGTATGGCCGCTGGACCTGGACTTCAATCGCCACGTCACCAACGGACGCTACTTCACGTTGGCCGATGTGGGACGCATGGATTACGTGCTGCGCAGCGGCGCCTACAAAGTGGCGTTGCGCAACCGGGCGGTGCCGATCGTGGGGGATGTCTGGGGCAAGTTCAGGCGGGAATTGAAACTGTTCGAGGCGTTCGAGGTGCACACCCGCCTGCTCGGCTGGGACGAAAAATGGACGTTCATGGAGCACCGTTTCATCAGCCAGGGACGTGTGGTCGGGGTGGTGATCATGCGCGGCCTGTTCCGCTCGGCCAAAGGCACGATTGCACCGGCTGAGTTCATCCGCGAGCTGGGCCTGGCCGAACAATCGCCCGCCATGCCCGACTGGCTGGCCGCCTGGTCGCAAAGCTGCGATGACTTGAGCCTCGGGCTTCGCCTGGAGGAAGGTGAGCCCCCACGCTAGCCAGCACACCACTTACCCTGTGGCGAGGGAGCTTGCTCCCGCTGGGTGGCGAAGCCGCCCCAAGAATTTGTGCTTAAACAAAAAACTTGGGCCTGCTGCGCAGTCCAGCGGGAGCAAGCTCCCTCGCCACAGGGTCTTACCCCAGGCCTCTGCGCCATTCCCCTCGTCAATCCCCGCCTATACTTCTCTGCCAATCCCCCCTGGGGCCTGCACTTCCAACAATAAAAAGCAGAGGTGGAACATGGTCTGGCAACAAGTCTACGATCCCTTCGGTAATGCGGTGCTGTCCACGCTCCTGGCGGCGGTTCCGGTGGTGGTGATGTTGGCGTCCCTGGCGTTCTTTCATGTCAAGGCACACCTGGCGGCCTTGCTGGCCCTGGCCTCGGCCTTGCTGATCGCGATTTTCGCCTTCGGCATGCCCGTTGGCATGGCCGGGTCTGCGGCGCTTTATGGCGCGGCCAACGGCCTGCTGCCCATCGGTTGGATCGTGCTCAATATCATTTTCCTGCACCGGCTGACCACCGAGAACGGTTCGTTCAAGGTCCTGCAGGACTCCCTCGCGCGCATCACCGACGACCGGCGCCTGCAACTGCTGTTGATCGCCTTTTGCTTCGGCGCGTTTTTCGAGGGCGCGGCGGGCTTCGGCACGCCGGTGGCGGTGACTGGAGCGATCCTGATCGGGCTGGGGTTTTCCCCCTTGGCCGCCTCGGGTCTGGCGCTGATCGCCAACACCGCGCCCGTGGCCTTCGGCGCCCTGGGCACGCCCATCATCACCTTGGCCAAAGTCACCGGGCTGGATGAAATGGAGCTGTCGATGATGGTCGGTCGGCAGTTGCCGTTTTTCTCGGTGCTGGTGCCGTTCTGGTTGATCTGGGCTTTCGCCGGCTGGCGCAAGATGCTGGAAGTCTGGCCGGCGATCCTGGTGGCCGGTGTCAGCTTCGCCATCCCGCAGTTCCTGGTGTCGAACTACCACGGGCCGATGCTGGTGGACGTCATCGCCGCGCTGATTTCCATGGCCTGCCTCACCGGTTTCCTCAAGGTCTGGAAACCGGCCACGGTGCACACCTCCGCCGCGCTGTCCGGGCGGGTCGACAACTCGAAGATCGACGCCAGCGAGGATGAAAAACCCACCGCCAGCGCGGCGTTTTCCAACGACGCCCGCCCCGCCGTGGGACGGGCCTGGATGCCGTGGATCATCCTCACGGTGTTCGTCTTCGCTTGGGGCACCCAGGGTTTCAAGAACCTGTTCGACACCCGTCCGGCGCTGGACCCGCAGACCCAATCAGCCAAGCTTGACCCCCAAAGCAAGCCGATGCGCGAGGCCAACCCGATCTTCTCGCCCCTGGTGACCTTCGGCACCATTCACCAGCAGATCGAAAAAGTCCCGCCCGTGGTGCCCCAGCCTAAAACCGAGGAGGCGGTCTACAAGTTCAACTGGTTCACCGCCACGGGCAGCGGCATTTTCCTGGCCGCGATTCTCGGTGGCTTGCTGATGGGCTATTCCATTCCGCAACTGGTGCACCACTACCTGCGAACGCTCTGGGTGGTGCGCTACTCGCTGATCACCATCGTCGCGATGTTGGCCTTGGGGTTCCTCACGCGGTATTCGGGCCTGGACGCGACCATGGGCCTGGCCTTCGCCGCCACGGGCATTTTCTACCCCATGTTCGGCACCCTGCTGGGCTGGCTCGGCGTGGCGCTGACCGGCTCGGACACGGCCTCCAACGTATTGTTTGGCGGCTTGCAGCGGGTCACGTCCGAGCAGTTGGGCATCAGCCCGGTGTTGATGGCCGCCGCCAACAGTTCCGGTGGGGTGATGGGCAAGATGGTCGACGCTCAGTCGATCGTGGTGGCCTCCACCGCGACCCGTTGGTACGGTCACGAAGGCGAAATCCTGCGCTACGTGTTTTTCCACTCGGTGGTGCTGGCGATTCTGGTGGGCGGGCTGGTGACATTGCAGGCGTATGTGGCGCCGTTCACGCATATGGTGGTGGGAGGACAGTGATCGAGGAGCCGGCAGATAGGGCTGTTGTGGCGAGGGAGCTTGCTCCCGCTGGGCTGCGAAGCGGCCCTTTTGTGATCGCTGCGCGATCGAGCGGGAGCAAGCTCCCTCGCCACAGGCAAGCGCCTTTACAACCGGCAGGCTCGCTTGCCTTTCAAGCAGGGTGTTACTGAACGCTTTTCAGCTTGACCACATCACCGGACACCGAGGTGGTGTAGCCGGTCAGGACCCAGGCCCAGAACCAGTTTTCCTGGACTTGGGTGTTGATCATGGCGTCGCCGCCCTTGGCCTTGATCGCCGCGGTCTGGGCGCGCACGAAACGGTTGTTCTGCTGGATCGGGATCAGGCCGAACAGCAGCAGGCCGGTGGCCTTGGCTTCACTGTGGCCGACAACGGTGTACTGGGTGCTGTCGTATTGCTGGGTTTTCATCGGGGTGCCGGTGCAACCCGCCAGGGCCAGGCCGAACAGTGCGCAGGCGACAACTTTGCTGATGTGGTTCATTTAACGCTCCATGGGAAGACGCCCGGGATCCGTCTCTCGGGCGGCGCGTACTCTAACCGATCAGTCATAAATTGACACACCCTATCCGCCCAATTCAGTGCCTGAAAGGCTCGCTGCAGAGCCATCCGTCAGGTGCGCCTCCAGCGAGACAGCCCCTTGTCGATAACATGAAAACTGCGCCACGGAAGGCCGTTTCTGTCTTGACGGCCGCCAGGTAACGGCCGGTCCCGTTGGAGGGTTTTATCATGATTGACCTGACTGTCTGGAACATTACCCTGCCCGTGCAAACGCCGGCGCAGGTCGTGGCGACCAAAGCCATGCCGACCCTGAAAAACAAGTATTTCGACAATAACGGCCAGCGGATCGTTTTCTGGGCGCCGGTCACCGGTTCCCATACCGGTAAAAGCGAATACCCGCGCTCCGAGCTGCGGGAAACCGGCAAGGACGGCAAGCTGCGCAACTGGCGCTACAACAGCGGCACCAATACCCTCAAGGGCACCCTGGCGGTGAACCAGGTGCCTTCCGAAGGCCGGGTGGTGGTGGCGCAGATCCACGCCAAGGACGCCCCCACGCCGTTGTTGAAACTGGTGTACCGCTACGCCAAGGGCACCGGCAATATCGACGTGGAATACCGGGTCAAGCCCAAGGACAAGAAGAGCCCGGTGATCTACACCGTGCCAAACGTGCCGCTGAACAAGGCCTTCTCCTATTCGCTGCAAATGGACAAGCAAGGCAAGCTCTCGGTGCTGATCGGCAACACGGGCAAACAGGTGAAGCTGGACTCGTCCTGGTACAGCTATAACTTCTACTTCAAGGCCGGCGTCTACACCTTGGACAACAAGGGTTATTCCAACGAAGGCGGGAAAGTGACCTACACCAAACTGGACGTCAGCCACAAATGACTGACGCCCAGCCCTGCTTCAAGCCTTTGACGGCGCAACGAGCGCCTGCTGGCCACGGAAGGTAAACAGGAAGCAGACCAATACCAGCAGCGCGAAACCGGCCGGGAACAGCCAGATGCTCTGCCAGTCATGACCGCCCGCCACGACAAAGTGATCGGTCACCTGCCCCGCCACCCAGAAGCCGATCAGCATCCCCACACCATAGGTCGCCAGGGTAATCAGGCCCTGGGCCGAGCTGCGAAAGCGCTCCGGCGCCTTGGCGTCGGTGTAGATCTGCCCCGAGACAAAAAAGAAGTCGTAGCAGATGCCGTGCAAGGCAATGCCGGTGAACAGCATGAACGCCAGGTCGCCGTTATTGCCGTAGGCGAACAACACGTAGCGTAGCGCCCACGCCAACATGCCCACCAACAGTGCCAGCTTGATGCCGAAGCGCTGGATGAACAGTGGCAACAGCAGCATGAACAACACTTCCGAGACCTGCCCGATGGCCATCTTCGCCGTTGGGTTGGTCATCCCGGTTTCGGCCAGGAACGGGTTGGCATTCTGGTAATAGAACGCCAGGGGAATGCAGATCAGGATCGAAGCGATGAAGAACACCAGGTAGCTGCGATCCTTCAACAGACCCAACGCGTCCAGCCCCAGCAGTTGCTTGACGCCGCCCGCGCTGGCCTGTTCCTTGAGCGGCGCCGTGGCCGGTAGCGTGAAGCTGTAGAGCCCCAGGACCAGGGACGCGATGGCCGCCATCAGGAACGTATTGCGCAAGCCGCCTGCCGAGATCGCTTCGCGCGAATCCCAGGCGAACACGAAGCTGATCACCACGCCCGCGACGATCCAGCCAATCGTGCCCCACACCCGGATGCGGGAGAACTCCAGCGCCGGATCGCGCATCTGGCGGAACGCCACGGAATTGACCAGGGCCAGCGTCGGCATGTAGACCACCATGTACACCAGTACGTACGGGTAGAACACGCTGAAATCCGCCGCCGAATACAGCTGATACAGCAACACCGCGCCGAGCAGGTGCAACACCGCCAGGATCCGTTCGGCGTTGAAGAAGCGGTCGGCGATCAGGCCGATGACGAACGGCGCAATGATCGCACCCCACGATTGCGTGGAGAACGCCATGCCGATCTGCCCCCCGCTGGCGCCCAGCGTGCTGGACAGGAAGGTGCCGAGGGTGACGAACCAGCCACCCCAGATAAAGAACTGCAGGAACATCATCACGCTGAGGCGTGCATTCATCGTGGTCATGAGCGTCACCGTTTTATTGTTGTTCTTGTGAAAAAAAAAGCCGCACCGCTTTTGTTACGGAGGATCCCCTGTGGGAGCAAGGCTTGCCCGCGATGGCCGCGCCGCGCTCCAACCGTTGAACCGCGTTTTCGTTCATCGCGGGCAAGCCTTGCTCCCACAATGGATTTCCTCGCCACGGGGTTTTGGGTGGGGCCGGTTACCTCAATAGGCCCAACAACCGCCGGTTGGAATCCTCATCCGCCGTGACGCTGGCAAAATCATCGAACGCCTTACGGGTCTTGCTGATCATGTGCCGCTGGATGAACGCCGCCCCTTCTGCGGCGCCCTGGTGTGAATCCTTCAAGCAACATTCCCATTCCAGGACCGCCCACCCGCTGAAATCGTATTGGGTCAGCTTGCTGAAGATCGATTTGAAATCGATCTGGCCATCCCCCAGCGAACGGAACCGCCCGGGACGATCGACCCAGCCCTGGTAGCCGCCGTACACCCCCGAACGGGCATCGGGGCGGAATTCGGCGTCCTTGACGTGGAACATGCGGATCCGTGCGTGGTAACGGTCGATGAAGCCCAGGTAGTCCATCTGTTGCAGCAACAGATGACTGGGGTCGTAGAGAATCGCCGCCCGTGGGTGATGATCGACCGCCTCCAGGAAACGTTCGAACGAGGCACCGTCGTGGAGGTCTTCGCCGGGGTGGATCTCGTAGCACAGGTCCACACCGGCCGCGTCGAAGCAATCGAGAATCGGCAACCAGCGCCGGGCCAGTTCGGCGAAACCCTGCTCCACCAGGCCCGCCGGCCGCTGCGGCCAGGGATAGAGATACGGCCACAGCAGCGCGCCGGAAAACGTCGCATGGGCCTTGAGACCCAGCCGCTGGCTGGCGCGGGCGGCCAGCTTGAGTTGCTCGATCGCCCACTCGGTCCGCGCCTGGGGCTGGCCGCGCAAATGGGCCGGGGCGAAGTCATCGAACAGCGCGTCGAACGCCGGATGCACCGCCACCAACTGGCCTTGCAGGTGCGTCGATAGCTCGCTGATCTCGACACCGGCCTGGGCACAGGTGGCCTTGAGCTCATCGCAATAGGCCTGGCTTTCGGCGGCCCGGGCCAGGTCAATGTATTGCGTGCCCGATGTCGGCAGTTGAATGGCCTTGTAGCCTTGTGAAGCGGCCCACTGGGCGATGTTGGCCAGGGTGTCGAACGGGGCTTCGGCGGACATGAACTGCGCCAGGAAAATACCTGGGCCGCGCAGGCCGCTCGGGGTCTTGTCGAGGGTATTCACAACAGGGATGCTCCGGTTTGCACGACGGTCCATTTCGCGTCGCCACGGTGGTTGAGGATGGCGGCCTCGATGAACGCCATGCCACGCAAGCCGATCTCGATGCCGGGTACGCCGGGGGCGTCGGGGCCTTGGACATGGCTGCGAATGGCGTGGGCGAAATCGCCGTAGAGGTTGGCCATGGCTTCCAGGTAGCCCTCGGGATGCCCGGCCGGCAGACGCATGCGCCGCGTGGCCGCCTCGCACAGCCACGGCTGGCCGAGGCCGCTACGCAGGGTGCGCAACGGCTGGTCGAAGGCACGATGGATCAGGCTCGCCGGTTCTTCCTGGCGCCACTCCAAGGCGCCCTTGTCGCCGTAGACGCGAATCTTCAGCGGGTTCTCTTCGCCGGTGCAGACCTGGCTTGCGATCAGCACACCGCTGGCGCCACCCGCCATCTTGAACAGCATCGCCGCATCGTCATCCAGTTGCCGCCCCGGGACGTGCGTGCCCAACGCAGCGCATAGCTGCTGGATCGGTTGGTCCGCGACGAACTCGGCCAGGGAAAACGCATGGGTACCAATGTCGCCGATGCAACCGCCCAGGCCGGACTGGCCGGGATCGTCGCGCCACTCGGCCTGCTTATTGCTCTGGGCGGCGACATCCTGGCTGAGCCAGCCTTGGGGGTACTCGACCAGCACTTTGCGCACCTGGCCGATCACGCCCGAGCGCACCATGTCCCGGGCCTGCCACACCATGGGATAGCCCAGGTAGGTGTGGGCCAGGCCATAGAGGCAACGGCTGCCGTGCAGCACCTCGCGCAGGGCCAGCAATTGCTTGAGGTCCAGCGCGGCGGGCTTCTCGCTGAACACATGGAAACCGGCTTTCAAGGCCTCGCTGGCGATGGGTGCATGAAGATGATTGGGGGTGACGATGACCAGCAGTTCCATGCGCTGATCAAGCGGCAGCAGCGCTTCGGTGTCGAGCATGTGCTGCCAGTCGTGATAACAACGGGACGCGGCCAGGCCCAGGGCCGTGCCCGTCTGCCGAGTGTTGTGCGGGTCGCGGCTGAACGCGCCGCACACCAGTTCGAAACCGCCGTCCAGGCCCGCGGCCTGACGGTGAGCCTGGCCGATGAAAGCGCCCTCTCCACCGCCGACGAAGCCCATTCTTATTTTCGGTGCTACAGGATTCATCGCGATTCTCTTCCTGTCAGGATGATGATGTAACCGGTTACATCATGGCGGAAATCTAGGCTCAGTTTCCCCGCGTGTCAAACCCAACGGGTTCACCGCGGAATATTTGTGAGGCGCTCAACCTGCGGTAAGCTCCCCCACCGTACCCCCTGTTCCCCGAGGTGATTTTGTCCAACATTCGTGAGGTGGCCCGGCTGGCGGGTGTTTCGGTGGCAACGGTGTCCAGAACCCTGAAATCGCCCGAGCGGGTACTCCCCGAAACACGGGACAAGGTCAACGCGGCGGTGGAACAGGCCGGCTATCGGCCCAATCTGATGGCGGTGCAATTTCGCTCCCGCCGGACCGGCAACCTGGTGATCCTGGTGCCGGCCATCGCCAACACGTTTTTCGCCCGGGTCATCAGTGGCGCGCAACAGGCGGCACAGGCGGCGGGTTATCGATTGCTGTTGTGCGACACCCAGGGCCGGGCGCAGATCGAGCGGGAATTCGCCGCCCTGGTCTACGCCCACCAGGCCGACGGCGTGATCCAGTTGCGTGCCAGCGATCCGTTCGAATCGATGCCCACTGGCGCCGACAGCCTGCCGCTGGTCAACGCCTGCGAAGTGGTCAAGGGTGCCCCCTACCCGACCATCAGCCTCGACAACCGGGCTGCTGCCCAGGCCATGACCGAACACCTGATCGGTCTCGGCCATCGCCGCATCGGCATCATCAAGGGACCGCGCAGCAGCCCCCTGACCCTGGACCGCGTGGCCGGCTACCAGGATGCCCTGCACCAGGCCGGCATCGCCATCGACCCCAGCCTGATCTGCCATGGCGACTTCACCTTGAAGGCCGGTGACGACGGTGCCGGGGCGATGCTGGCGTTGGCCGATCGCCCCAGTGCGCTGTTCTGTGAAAACGACGAAATGGCCATCGGCGCGCTCAGGCGCATCAAGCGAATGGGCCTGCGAGTGCCCGAGGACATTTCCCTGGTGGGCTTTGACGACATCCCGTTCGCCGCCTACTGCGACCCGCCCCTGACGACCATTTCGCAGCCTGCCGAGATGTTTGGGCAAAAAGCGGTGCAGATGCTGATTGCCCTGATCGAGAAAAAGCCGATTGCCGAACGGCATGTGGTGTTGCCGTTTGAGTTGACGGTGCGGGGCAGTACGGCCCCTAGAGCCAGACAGTAAGTGGAACCCGTGGCGAGGGAGCTTGCTCCCGCTGGGGCGCGAAGCGGCCCCGAATGAAACGGCTTGAATCCACCAGACACACCGCGCTGCCTGATGGAGGGGCTGCTACGCAGCCCAGCGGGAGCAAGCTCCCTCGCCACAAAGTCCATCAACGCCAAGGGTGAGTGGTTCACTCAGGCAAACGTCGCCCCCCGTGTATTCACGAACAGCGAATACAACGAGTGGCTGCCGGCCATGAACAACCGATTGCCTTCCCGGCCGCCGAAGCAGACGTTGGGGCAACGCTCCGGCAGGGAGATGTGCCCGATGGCCTTGCCTTCGGCGTTGAACACCCGCACGCCGTCGAGTTTTTCCAGGTCGGCCTTGGGGTCGCCATTGCCGCCCCAGCCGCACCAGAGGTTGCCGCTTTCATCGCACTTGATCCCATCGATCGCCGCGTAATCCAGGCCTTCGATGTGCTTGCGCCGCTCGCCCAGGGTGCCGTCGTCTTTGACGGCGATGGCCCAGATCAAGCGGTTGGGCTTGGCCCGGCCTTCGACCACATAGAGGATTTTTTCGTCCGGGGAAAAACACAACCCGTTCGGCCCCGCCAGGTCGTCGATCACCCGGCTGACCTTGCCGGTTTCGCCGTCGATGCGGTACACCGCGTGGGGCTGGACGGGCGTGACTTTGTGCCCCTCGTAGTTGTTGCCGGTCTGGAACGGCGGGTCGGTGAACCAGACCGAACCGTCCCGCTTGCAGACGATGTCGTTGGGCGAGTTGAAAGGCTTGCCCTCGAAACTGTCCGCCAGCACGGTGAGGGTGCCGTTGTGCTCGGTGCGGGTGATGCGCCGGCCTTCGCTGGAGGTGGTGGAGCCTTCGCACACCAGCAGCCGCCCCTGGCGATCGCGGCACATGCCGTTGGAGAAATTGGCATTCTCTCGGTACACCGACAGCCCGCCGGTGATTTCATCCCAGCGCACGATGCGGTTGTTGGGAATGTCACTGACCAGCAGGTAACGCCCGTCACCGACCCACACTGGCCCCTCTGCCCAACGCAGGCCGGTGGCGAGCTTCTCCACGCTGGCGTTGAAGATTCGCAAGTCCATGAAGCTGGGGTCAAGGATGTTGATCAGCGGGTCTGGGTAACGCTGGCTCAAGGGCTCGGCCTGGGCGAGCCCGGGCAAGTTGCCAAGGGTGGCGGCGGCGGCCGAGACCACCAGGGATTTCTTCAGGAACACTCGGCGGCCCTGATCGGCGGCGGTTGCAGATTGCGAAACATCCATCGTGCGTCTCCGTTAATTATTATTGGACGGGACGACAGTTTTACTCCGTGATAAGACATCGTACAAGTATACGAAAAGGCTCATCCGCACAATCGATCAGTCCGGGTGCAGGGGTATACGCACGGTAAAGGTCGTACCGACTCGCGCCTTCGAGTGAACCTCGATGGTGCCCTTATGGGCCGATACGATCGCCGAGGCGATGTGCAGGCCCAGTCCGAGCCCGGCCGTGGAACCGTACTGCATCTCACCACTGCGTAGATGCCGGATCATCGGGTTGAAAATGCTGGCCATGGCATCTTTCTCGATGGGTTTGCCCTGGTTGTTGATCGCGATCACTGCCACATCCTCTTCAGCGCTCATCGAAACGGTAATCGGCGTGCCTTCGGTGCCGTGCTGCACGGCATTGCCAATCAGGTTGGCGAAGACCTGCTCCATGCGCGCCGGATCAAACAGCCCCTCCAGGGCGCTGGTCGTTTCAAAAAGGATTTCGCTTTCCGGATGATAGGCCCGCGCCTCCTCCACCATGCCTTCGCAGGCCGCCACCAGATCGCCGTTGAAGCGCTGCACCGGAATGCCCGAGCCGAGTTGGGTACGGGTGAAATCCAGCAGATCGCCGACGATTTTGTTGGCCCGCTTGACGCTGGTGTAGATGCGCGAAGTGATCTTGGTGGCTTTGGCGGGCAGGTCCCCCGCCCGCAGCAGCACTTCGGAACTCAGCAGGATCGCGCCCAAGGGGCTGCGCAGGTCATGCCCGAGAATCCCGAGAAAGATGTTGCGCGACGCATCCACCGCCCCGGAGTAGCTGACGACAGACTCGGCCAAGGCCTGGTCCACGGCCTCGTTGAAGCGAATCAGATCGTCCATGACCTGCTTGTGATCCAGCTGCGTATGCGGCATCCAGAGCATGAGCACACTGGTGCGCAGGGCCCGGTATTCGGAGACCATTTGCTCCACGGTAAACCCCGAGGACTGGCGGATGACCGCATGGGTTTCGGCGGCGGTTTCGGTATCGGTCGCCGGCGCCTCCCCATGGGACTTGGCAATCGCCTCCTTGCGCGTTTGCGAAGTGCGCAGGTCGGCGGCGATGGTGCGCAGCATCTGTTCGGCATGGTCGCGCAGGGCAATGGAATCCATGCCAATGGACGCGGGGGTGATGGTTTTGGCGAAGTCTTCCCACGCCTGAAGAATCGGCTCGATATTGTCGAGAATGAAATCAGCCAGGCGCATGAGTTGTTCCGTAAAAAGGGCAAGGCTGTAAACGACACAGCGGCCAGGTTTGTTTTACAGCAAAGCACCGGACAATGTGCGAGACATGCGATGTGGCGAGGGAGCTTGCTCCCGCTTGAGTGCGAAGCGCTCATAAAAAAGGGCTGCTACGCAGCCCAGCGGGAGCAAGCTCCCTCGCCACAGGTTTTCCGACGCTCTTGAGTGGACCTTGTCTGTTACCACCCCATGGGGTAAAAAGCCCTTGGTCGTACGACAACCTATAACTAAAAATAACCGCTCCGAGGCCTTTGGCCTTGGCGGCCGCCTTCGAGACACCTGCCATGACCCGCTCCACTGTCACACCTGATACCCCCACGCCACTACCCCGCCATCTCGCGGTGCTCGTCCTGCTGTGCATGGGCTGTGCCTTCGCCGGCAACCATGTCGCCGCCCGGGCCGCCTTCGACGACGGTGCCGGGGTGCTGCTGGCGATCCTGCTGCGCTCGGGCGGGACGCTGCTGGTATTGGCGGCGATGGTGCTCTGGCAGCGCCAGCGTCTGCGCCTGCCGCCCGGGGCGTGGCGTTGGCAATTGGCCCTGGGGTTGTTGATCGGCGCCCAGAGCCTGTGCCTGTACTCCGCCGTGGCGCGCGTGCCAGTGGCGTTGGCCTTGTTGGTGGGCAACGTGTTTCCGATCCTGCTGGCCTTGCTGACCTGGGCATTGGGCGGCCCCCGCCCGACGGCGCGCACCGCCGCGTTGATGGGCATGATCCTGGTGGGGCTGGTGTTCGTACTGGAAGTGCCGGCTCGCTTATCCTCCGCACAGGACGTCGGCCCGCAATGGTTGCTCGGGGTGGGCCTGGCCTTCTGCGCCGCCTGCGTGTTCGCCTGCGCGCTGTGGATCACCGACCACAAGTTGTCCCAGGTGCGCGGTTCGGTACGCAGCCTGTTGACGATTTTCATCGTGTTCAGCAGCGTCAACCTCGCCGGCCTGACCGGTGCCCTGCCCGGGGGTTTCGACCTGCCGGCCAGCAGCACCGGCTGGCTCGCCCTGGCGACCCTGGTGGTGCTCTATGGCACCGGGTTCATCGTGCTGTTCATTTCCGTGCCCCGCCTGGACATGCCGCGCAACGCTCCGGTGATGAACATCGAACCGCTGGCGACACTGCTGATCGGCTGGCTGGTGCTGGACCAGATGCTCAACCCGGGCCAGGTGATGGGCGGCGCGATTGTGGTGACCGGCATCGTGTTGCTGACCTATCGCAAGGTTGAGCGGGCCAAGGTGCCTGTGGCTGAAACGGCGAATTGAACTGACTGAACTCTTTATGGCGAGGGAGCCTTTCCCCTCGCCACAATGAGTTGTGCCAGCTCGCAGAGAGTCTTCGTCTTCCGGAAACTTGTTTCAAAACCCACAGTCCTACCCCAGCCGTGAAAACCTCGCCAACCTGCAGCCACGGGTTTTCCAGCTGATCGGCGCCAAGCCTGGCGCTAAAGTAATTCCCCTCTTGAGCCGTTCGCCCCATGCGCCACCTTGTTCGCTCTTGCCGTTTCGTTTCGCTGTGCCTGCTTGCCCTGTTTCCCTTGTTCGCCAGCCCCGCCCAAGCGCGGGGCGAAAGGCAACTGGTGGACGCCATCAACGACTTCCGTAGCCAGTCCCGCCGTTGTGAGTGGCGCACGGTACGAGCCACACAGCCGCTGGTGCTGCGTTCGAACCTGGGCTTGCCGATCGGCTTTCGCGGTGGCCTGCGGGAAACCTTGCAGGACGCCGGCTATCAAGCCCGGGCCGTGCGCAGCATCCGCCTGACCGATGCACAGGATGCCGAAGAGGCCTTCGAGATGTTGGCGAACGAGCATTGCGCGGCGTTGCTGGACAACCAGTACGCCGATATCGGCGTCAATCGGGTCGGTGACGAGTGGCGCCTGGTATTGGCGCAGCCCATGGGTGGCACGCGGATGAGCGACGTGGGGGCGGCGGACAAGACGCTGCTGGCCCAGGTCAACGCCGCCAGGGCCAAGCCACGGATGTGCGGGCGCCAGCGCTTCGCGGCGGCTCGGCCGCTGAGCTGGAACGCCGCGTTGGGAACGGCCGCCCAAGGCCACAGCCGGTCGATGGCCCAGGACAACTATTTCGCCCATCGCGACCCGGACGGTCGCTCCACCTCTGATCGCGCCAGGAGCGCCGGCTTTCGCGGACGTAAATTGGGTGAGAACATCGCCGCCGGCCAACGCTCACCGAGCCAGGCCATGCACGATTGGCTCGCCAGCCCCGGACACTGCGCCAACCTGATGAACCCGATGTTCACCCAGATGGGCGCAGCGTCGGCCAGCGACTCGCGCAGCGATGCGGGGGTGTACTGGACGATGGTGCTTGGCGCGCCGTGAAGAACCATCCTCGAGGCTGAGCCATAGGTCTCCTGCTCCAACACTGAGTATCGGCTACAGGCGGATTTCAGCAGCCGGCATTACATCAATCCGCGACACCGCACTGCTCAGTCGCCCCAGCCGGTTGTTGTGGTTGGCGATGATCTGCTCGGCCGCCATGCTGCCGTTGTCCACGGTGGAGTGGGCATCGGCCGCCAGGACCACGTCGTACCCCAGGGCATGGGCCTGGCGCACGGTGGCATTGATGCAATAGTCGGTTTGCAGCCCGCAGATCACCAGGCGGTCGATGCCTCGGGCCTGCAACAACGGTTGCAGGTCGGTCTGGTAGAAAGCATCGGGAGTGGTCTTGCGCACCCGCAGGTCATCCGCCGCGGTCGACAGGCCGACGGCCAGTTGCCAGCCGGTGGCGCCATGGGTCAGCGCCCCATCCAGCTCTTCATGCTGGATCAGGATCACCGTCCGGCCGGCAGCCCTGGCCCTGGCACCGAGGTCACTGATGGTCCGGATGATGCGCTGGCTGTCGAAGCATTCCTCTTCGCCGCTGCACAGCGCGTTCTGGACATCGATAATCAGCAATGCGGTGTTCATGACCTTCCCTCTTCAAACCGTGTCGCAGCCGTGCAACTCATCAATAACCCAGCGACAACCCGGTGTTGCGACGGGGGTCGTTGGCGCCATAGAAGCGGTTCTTGCCCACTGGCTTGCCGCCCAATGACGGCGCGCCGACCAGGATCGCGGCGATGTGGTTGGGGTCCTGCGGGCCGGCAAACTTGTGTCCCCAGCTCTCCAGAATCTTCTGGGTATCGGGGCTGGCCGCGAACGTCTCCAGGTTGGTTTCCTCCGGCATCCATTGCTGGTGGAAACGCGGCGCATCGACCGCTTCCTGGAGGTTCATGCCGTAGTCGATCACGTTGAGGATGGTCAGCAACGTCGCGGTGATGATCCGGCTGCCGCCCGGAGTGCCCACCACCATGACCGTCTTGCCGTCCTTGGTGACGATGGTCGGGCTCATGGATGACAGCGGTGTCTTGCCCGGCGCGATGGCGTTGGCCTCGCCCTGCACCAGGCCATACATGTTGGGCACGCCGACCTTGGCGGTGAAATCGTCCATCTCATCGTTGAGGATCACCCCGGTCTTGCTCGCCATGACGCCCGCGCCGAACCAGTCGTTCAGGGTATAGGTGACCGAAACGGCGTTGCCCCACTTGTCGACGATGGAGTAATGGGTGGTGTTGCTGCCCTCATGGGGCGCCACGCCGGGCTTGATTTTCTGCGAGTCGCCGGCTTTTTGCGGCTCGATCGCGGCCCGCAGCTTGGCGGCGTAGTTCTTGTCCAGCAGATGGTCGATGGGGTTCTTCACGAAATCCGGGTCACCCAGGTAGCTGTTGCGGTCCACGTAGGCGTGGCGCATGGCTTCGATCTGATAGTGCATGCCCTGGGCCGAATGGAACCCCAGCTCCTTCATCGGATAGCCGTCGAGGATATTCATGATCTGGCACAGCACCACCCCGCCGGAACTGGGCGGCGGCGCCGAGATAATGTGGTAACCACGGTAGTCGCACTCCACCGGGGCGAGCTCGCGGGTCTTGTACTTGTCCAGGTCGGCCTGGGTGATGATGCCTTTGTTGGCCTGGCTGGAGGTGACCAGGGCATCGGCGACCCAGCCCTTGTAGAAACCGTCGGCGCCCTTGGCGGAGATTTCCCGCAGGGTCTTGGCGAGATCCTTTTGCACCAGCTTCTGGCCGACCTGCATGGGCTCGCCGTTGTGCAGGAAGATCGCACCGGAATCGCGCATGTCCTTCTTGAACACATCGGTGGCGGTTTCCAGCAGATCGACATCACCCTGCTCCAGGGCGAAGCCTTCCTCGGCGAACTTGATGGCCGGGGCAATCAATTCCGCCCGCGGTTTGCTGCCGTACTTGCTCAACGCCAGCTCCATGCCGGACACGGTGCCGGGCACGCCGACCGCCAGGTGGCCGCGGGTGCTGAGTTCGGGCACGACGTTGCCGTCCTTGTCCAGATACATGTTGGCAGTGGCGGCCAGGGGGGCCTTTTCGCGGAAATCCAGGAACGTCTTGCGACCGTCGGCCAATTGCAGGGTCATGAAACCACCCCCGCCCAGGTTACCCGCCGCCGGATACACCACCGCCAGGGCATAGCCCACCGCCACCGCCGCATCCACGGCATTGCCGCCATTCTTGAGCACATCGACGCCGACATGGGTCGCCAGGTGCTGGGCAGTGACCACCATGCCGTTCTCGGCCGCCACCGGCGCCTGGGAAGCGGCGTACGCCGATAAACAACCGAGGGTCAGTGACGTCGCGATGAGGGTCCGGGCCAAGGATTCGAACTTCATGAGTCGGTCTCTTCTTGTTTTTTGGAATAGGGATCGCTTCAAAAGCATTAGGCAGTATGGCTTGGTTTGCGTAATGCGCCTGTTTCCCCGCCGACCGGATGACGTCACGCCAGCCTTTGGGATAGGCTCCTGCGCTTGATCTTGACTGAATAGGGACATCGCCGATGACGCTACGAATCGAACGCACGGACACGCCCACCGACGAAGAACGCCAAGCCATCCTCGCCCCGCTACGCGCCTTCAACACCGCCAAGACCGGTGGAAGTGCACCTGAACTGGTGGCCTGGCTGGTGCGGGACGAACAGGGCGAAATTGTCGGCGGGCTCTACGGCCGAGTGTTTTTTCGCTGGCTGTATATCGAGCTGCTGGTGGTGCCGGAACAGGCCCGGGGCCAGGGCACCGGCTCGACCCTGATGCAGATGGCCGAAGCACTGGCCCGGGAGAAAAACTGCGTGGGCATCTGGCTGGACACCTTCGACTTCCAGGCCCCGGCGTTCTACCGCAGACACGGTTTCACCGAGTGCGGCCTGATCGACGACTACCCGCCGGGCCACCAGCGTTTCTTCTTCCAGAAGCGCCTGGACACGGCTTGAAACGCAGCCCCTGTGGGAGCGAGCTTGCTCGCGATAGCCATTTAACGGTCAACATTTCTGTCGTCTGACCCGCCGCTATCGCGAGCAAGCTCGCTCCCACATAGGATCCGGGGCGTTAGTGCGAGCTGCTTACAAGCAAGTCGCCAACGCCGCCAACCGGCGCTTGGCCACGAAGTCGTCATGCTTGGCGTAATAGCTCAACTCGGTGCCCGTCGCACCGGCGTGCAAATCGACAAACGATTCGGCGGAGCGGGTGTAGACCGTGGAGCCACCTTTCTTGCCCGGTTGCAGGTAGGCGCCGGCATCGACACCGAATACCGCTTCGTCCTGCCAGGAAAACTGCACGCACTGGGCCACGACCTGTTCCGGCTTGTCCGAGGTCAGGGTCTTGTAAGGGGCCTGGGTCCGAGCCTCGTTCATCGCCGAACCCGCGCAGCCGACCAGCAAAGTGGCGGCCAGGGCCACCGTCAACATTCGCATTGCGTTCACTCATCGAAAAAAAACGGACTGTAGCACTGCGGCCCGAGCCATCGTGCTGCTTTACTGAAATTTACCCGCGACAGCGAGCACCGATTCACGCAATCTGTCGCGCCATCGCCACCAGCCACGCGGAACCCCCATGACCCCCAACGCCGAGTTCTACAAGCCCACCCCGGAATATGCCGACAAACTGATCAGCCAGATCGGCCAGACACCTTCGTGGATCGCCAAGCGAATCGGCGTCACCGACAAGCGGATTCGCTACATCCTCGACGGCGAACGCACCGTCAAGGGCGAAACCACGCCGATCCAGATGACCTACACCGAACAATTCGCCCTTGAATGCCTGGCGGCTGCGGCCAAGGCCAGCAAGAAGCAGTCTTCGTCTCCCAAGGAGTGACCATGGCGGCAACCGAACAGCAACACGAACGGGCCCTGGAAAAATTTCTCGATGAGCGCCCCGAACTGCGCCACGAACTGGACCACCTCAACCCGCTGCTGGCCCAGGCCAAGGGCGAGACCGCCGCACAGTACCGTGCCGAGCGCTTGCACGAAGCGTTCGAAGCCGAGGCCGAGCGCCTGGGCCTGTTTGCCTGGGAACTGACTTTGCAACTGACCGCCGCCTCGCCCGAGGAGTACCAGGCCCAGCGCCTGGAGGTGCATAAGGAAGTGGCAGAGATGGCGGGGATGGCGTGGGCGGAGTATTGCGAGTTGCATGGCCTGAAGGCTAAGCCCTGACCCCTGTGGCGAGGGAGCTTGCTCCCGCTGGGCTGCGAAGCAGCCCCCTTTCATTTTCCAGGGTTCGCCAGACACACTCCCTTGGCAGGTTTTTGGGGCCGCTGCGCGCCCCAGCGGGAGCAAGCTCCCTCGCCACAAGGTGAGCCTCATCGAGAGGCCTCGCTCTTTCCTGGCAATCGCCCCACCGCCCATAAAGCTTTATCATGGCCGCAGTTTTGCTGATCGGGTCTGTCATGAAGTTCGCCATTGCGCTGTTTTCCGCCGCCCATGCGCCCTCCTCGCGTCGTGCCTTGCTGTTTGCCCAGGCGGCGCTGGCAGGTGGGCATGAGATCGTGCGGCTGTTTTTCTATCAGGACGGCGTCTATAACGCCTGCGCCAGTGTCGTCACGCCCCAGGACGAACAGGACCTGCCCCAACAGTGGCGCGCATTCGTCAGCGACAACCGGCTCGACGGCGTGGTCTGCATCGCGGCGGCGTTGCGTCGTGGCGTGTTGAACGAGGAAGAAGCCCAGCGTTACCAGCGGGCGGCGGCCAGCGTCGAAGCGCCCTGGGCCTTGTCCGGGCTGGGCCAGTTGCACGATGCGATCCAGGACGCCGACCGCTTGATCTGTTTTGGAGGCGCGTGATGGCCAAGTCTTTATTGCTGATCAGCCGCCAGGCCCCCTGGTCCGGCCCCGGCGCCCGTGAAGCCCTGGACATCGTCCTGGCCGGCGGTGCGTTCGACCTGCCCATCGGCCTGCTGTTTCTCGATGACGGCGTGTTCCAGCTCACCGCCGGCCAAAACGCCAAGGCGGTCCAGCAAAAAGACCTGAGCGCCAACCTGCAGGCGTTGCCGATGTTCGGCGTCGAAGACCTGTTCCTCTGCGCCGACAGCGCCGCCGAACGTGGCGTTGCCAGCGCCGCCCTGGCGCTGGGCGAGGTGAAAGTACTGAGCGCGCCGGACATCGCCGCGCTCATCGACCGTTACGACCAGGTGATCACCCTCTGATGTCGACTTTGCATGTGTTGTCTCATTCGCCCTTCGGCGATAACCGCCTCGCCAGTTGCCTGCGGGTGCTGGGCAATCAGGATGCGCTGCTGCTGTGCGGCGACGCGACGTACGCGTTGCAACCGGGAAGCCCACCGTTCGAACGGCTGCAGGCCGCCGGCGTGAACCTGTTCGTGCTCGCCGAAGACCTCCAGGCCCGCGCCCTGGACACCCCAGACTGGGCCGAAGCCATCAACTACTCAGGTTTCGTCGAGCTATCGATCGAGCACGACAAGGTCAACACCTGGCTATGAACACGCTGAACGTGGGCGACCGCACCATCGCGCTGGACAAGGACGGCTACCTGGCCGACCTGAACGACTGGTCGGCCGAAGTCGCCACCGCCCTGGCCAGCGCCGAGGACATCGAGTTGAGTCCCGAACACTGGGAAATCCTTGAACTGCTTCGCGGTTTCTACGACGAATTCCAGCTCTCCCCCGCGACCCGGCCGCTGATCAAGTACACGGCGCTGAAACTGGGGGCGGACAAAGGCAACAGCCTGCACCTGAACCGATTGTTCAAAGGCACTCCCGCCAAACTCGCCGCCAAGCTGGCGGGCCTGCCCAAACCGACGAATTGCTTATGACCGACTTTCCAGCACTGACCCTTGAGACCCCGGCCGAACACCCGTTCGCCCAGTTCGTGCGCATCCTTGGCAAAGGCAAGCGCGGCGCCCGCAACCTGACCCGCGAAGAAGCCCGTGAGGCCATGGGCATGGTGCTCGATGAAAAGGTCGAGGACACCCAACTGGGCGCCTTCCTGATGCTGCTGCGGCACAAGGAAGAAAGCGCCGAGGAAATGGCCGGATTCACCGAAGCCCTGCGTGAACGCCTGGTGGTCCCGGCGTTGACAGTGGACCTCGACTGGCCGACCTACGCCGGCAAGAAGCGCCATTTGCCGTGGTACCTGCTGGCGGCCAAGTGCCTGGGCCAGAACGGCGTGCGAATTTTCATGCACGGCGGCGGCGCTCACACGGCGGGTCGCCTCTATACCGAACAATTGCTGGGCTTGCTGCAGATCCCGCTGTGCCGGGATTGGCAACAGGTCGGCAGCGCGCTGGACAACGGCGGCCTGGCCTTCATGCCGCTGGTGGACTGGGCGCCGCAAATGCAACGGATGATCGACCTGCGCAACACCTTGGGCCTGCGCTCGCCGATCCATTCCCTGGCCCGGATTCTCAACCCACTGGCCGCCCGCTGCGGCCTGCAAAGCATCTTCCATCCGGGCTACCAGGCCGTGCACCGCGATGCCAGCGGCCTGCTCGGTGACACCGCCATCGTGATCAAGGGCGACGGCGGCGAAATCGAGATCAACCCGGACGCCGACAGCCACCTGTACGGCACCACCGGCGGCGCCAGTTGGGACGAAGAATGGCCGCGCCTGGCCGAGCAGCGCCATGTCAAACCGGAGAGCTTCGACCCCGAGCATTTGAAGGCGATCTGGCGCGGTGATGTCGAGGACAGCTACCCGCAACTGGCGCTGATCGCCACCATGGCACTGGCCTTGCGCGGCCTGGGCCTGGCTCGCGAAGAAGCGTTCGATAAAGCCCGGCAGTATTGGGACGCGCGGGATCGTTCGATTTAACCGATCATTAACGCCCAACCTTTGCGCTTTTAGTTCGAACCTATGGGAATAGACTCGTCTCCAACGATTATTGAGCGAGGATATCCAGATGGGTTTGTTGGTCGAAGGCCGCTGGCAGGACCAGTGGTATGAAAGCAAGGACGGCACCTTCCAGCGCGAACAGGCGCAGCGCCGTCATTGGGTGACCGCCGACGGCAGCGCCGGCCCCTCGGGCGAAAGCGGGTTTGCCGCCGAGGCCGGGCGCTACCATTTGTATGTCTCCCTGGCCTGCCCCTGGGCCCACCGCACGCTGATCGTGCGCAAGCTCAAGGGCCTGGAGGCGCTGATCGACGTCTCGGTGGTCAGCTACCTGATGCTGGAAAACGGCTGGACCTTCGACAAGACCCACGGCTCCACAGGCGACAAACTCGACCCTCTGCAATTCCTGCATCAGCGCTACACCGCCGACACGCCGGACTACACCGGCCGCGTCACCGTGCCAGTGCTGTGGGACAAACGCCAGCAGCGCATCGTCAACAACGAATCGGCGGAAATCATCCGCATGTTCAACAGTGCCTTCGATGGTTTGACCGGCAACGACCTGGACCTGTATCCCGAGCACCTGCGCCGCGATATCGATGCCTTGAACGAGCGGATCTACCCGGCGGTCAACAACGGTGTGTATCGCGCCGGGTTCGCCACCACCCAAGCGGCCTACGAAGAAGCGTTCGACGGTTTATTCGCCGAACTGGACCGGCTGGAGACCTTGCTTGCGACCAAACGCTACTTGGCTGGCGAATACCTGACCGAGGCGGATATCCGCCTGTTCACCACGATCATCCGTTTCGACGCGGTGTATTTCGGTCACTTCAAATGCAACCTGCGGCGCATCGCCGATTATCCGAACCTGTCGAACTGGCTGCGGGAGCTGTACCAGTGGCCGGGCATTGCCGAAACCGTGGACTTCACCCATATCCAGGGCCATTACTACGGCAGCCACAAGACCATCAACCCTAACGGGATCGTGCCCAAGGGGCCGAAGCAGGATTTCACGGTTGCCCATGATCGGGAAAGGTTGAGTGGGAAAGGGATCTGGCGGCAGACTGAGGATTGATCCGGAAAATCCGTTGTAGCTGAGGACCTCATCGCGAGCAAGCTCAGCTC
>NZ_JACNDD010000072.1:0-33124 GCF_017351395.1 Pseudomonas sp. FW305-28 | reverse complement strand
CAAGGGATCCTCTGCGATCGCACAAATGAATATTTATTCCAACATTTGCAATTTGAGAATATTTATTCCATAAAGAGCCTTCTGAAAATAACAATTCAAAGGGCTCTTTCTCATGCGTGAACTCGGCATCGGTCTGATTGGCACCGGCTTCATGGGCCGTGCCCATGCCTTGGCGTTCCACAATGCCAAGGCGGTGTTCGACCTCCCCCTGAACCTGACACTCGCGGCCCTGGCCGACGCCGATCCGCAGCGTGCCCGGCAGTGCGCCCAAAGCTGGGGGTTCGAGACGGCCCACAGTGACTGGCAACAGCTGATCGACGACCCCAAGGTCAACCTGATCGCCATCACCACCCCCAACCACCTGCACTTCCCCATGGCCATGGCGGCGTTGGCGGCGGGCAAGCCGGTCTATTGTGAAAAGCCCCTGGCGGTGTCCCTGGAGCAGGCCGAGCAGATGCGCCAGGCGGCCAAGGCCGCTGGGGTGGTGACGCGGGTCGGCTACAACTACCAGCACAACCCGATCATCCAACTGGCGCGGGACATGATCCAGCGCGGCGAACTGGGACAGATCATCAGCTTCCAGGGTGAGTTCAGCGAAGACTTCATGGCCGATCCCACTTCGCCGTGGTCATGGCGTTGCGAAGCGAGCCACGCCGGTGGCGCACTGGCCGACCTGGGCAGCCACTTGCTGGCCATGGCCCGGCACTTGTTGGGCGATGTCGAGGCCGTGTGCGCCGACAGCCAGACCGTGCATCACCAACGCCCTGCCAGCGCCGGCAATGCCGAACAACGGGCCATCGCGGTGGACGACCACGTCCACGGGCTGCTGCGTTTCGCCAATGGCGCCCGGGGCACGGTGAGCAGCAGTTGGCTCAAGCATGGCTACAAGAATCATCTGAGTTTCGAGATCAGCGGCACCCTCGGCACATTGGCCTTCGATCAGGAGCGGCTCAATGAACTGCGCCTGTGTCGCGCCGGCCAGCCAGGTTTCCAACGCCTGCTGGCCGGTCCGGATCTGCCCGGCTATGCCGCATTCAGCCCCGCCGCCGGACACCAGTTGGGGTACAACGAATTGAAGACGTTGGAGGTGCAGGAACTGATCATGGCCCTCGCTGGCGAAGGCGGCAGCGGCACGGACTTCGACGAGGCCTGGGAAGTGGAACGGCTGGCGGCAGCGATTCGGGTGGCGGCGCGGGAGCAGCGCTGGGTCAAGGTCAGCGAGCTGTAACCGCTCACCTCAGTGAACACTTTTGTGGCGAGGGAGCTTGCTCCCGCTGGCTGTGGAGGAGCTGTGTAGGAGCTGTCGAGTGAAACGAGGCTGCGATCTTTCCCAAGACACTTGAATCTCAAGCGAAAGATCAAAAGATCGCAGCCTTCGGCAGCTCCTACCGCAACCCAGCGGGAGCAAGCTCCCTCGCCACAAAAGCATGTTCCCCAAGGGTAGAGAGTAAGTCTGTGGTGAGATATGCCCCCTCCCACCATTTTCTTATTTCATTAACGACTAGAGAACTGTCAGCTCTGACAGTAGATACCCCCTCAGATTCGCGCCAAATTAGCTCCCTGCACACCCGCACAGAGCCTGGCGATGGATCAACCGGAACGCTTGAGCATCACCCCTCCTTCGTTGCCAAAGGGCGGCGGTGCCATCCAGAGCATCGGCAGCGGCTGGGGCGAAGTGGGTGCCACCGGCAAGGCATCCTTCGACTTGCCGCTGCCGATTTCTCCAGGACGCGGTTTCGCCCCTGCCCTGCGGCTCGGTTACGGCAGCAGCGTGGGCAACAGCCTGTTCGGAATCGGCTGGGTGCTGTCGCTGGGCTGCGTCGCACGGCGGATCAGCAAGGGCGTACCGGCCTACACCGACGACGATGTCATGTTGGGCCCCGACGGCACGGTGTGGATGCCGGAGCGCGATGATGACGCCGAGATCATTCGCCGGCCTGTCGACACGTATCAAGGTCTGGACCTGGGCACGGTCTATCAGGTCGCGCGTTATTTTCCGCGTATCGAGGGTGCTTTCGAACGTATCGAACACTGGCGGTCAGCGGATGACTACCCAGGGTTCTGGTTGATTCACGGGGCCGATGGCAGCCTGCATTTATACGGCTTCAACGCTTCGTCACGCAGCACCGACCTCGAAGACGCCCTGCGTGTCGGCGAGTGGCTGCTGGAAGAAAGCCTGAACGCCCATGGCGAACACATTCTCTATGAATACGCTGGCGAAGATCATGCGGGCATGCCCGCCGATACGCCGCGGGACTTTCGCGCCCAGTGTTACCTGAGCCGAGTGCGCTATGGCAATGCCGAAGCGAACGCGCACCTTTATCACTGGGCACCGCCCCAACTCGAACAAGCCCAGTGGCACTTCGACCTGATCTTCGATTATGGCGAACGCGACACCGGGTTGACGGACATCCCCGCCTACGAGCCGACGAATACGTGGCCGGTACGCAGCGATGCTTTCGCCACCTACGGCTACGGTTTCCTGCTGGGCAACCTGCGTCTGTGCCGGCAGGTGCTGATGTTCCACCATTTCGCTGAACTGGGCAGCGAACCGTGGCTGGTGCAGCGCTTGCTGCTGGAGTACCACACCACCGAACTGGGCTATAACCTGCTGTCTGCCGCACATCAGCAAGGCTACGACGAACAAGGGCACATCGAGTCGCGCCCACCGGTGGCGTTCAGCTACGCGGCGTTTTCCACCGAAGATGCCGGGTACCAGGAATTCGATGCCATGCCCGGCCTCAACGACGGCCAGCAATACCAGTTGGTCGACCTGTATGGCGAGGGTATTCCCGGTGTGCTCTATCGCAGCGACAAGGCTTGGTACTACCGCGAACCGCTGCGCGCCCCCGCGCCCCAAGCACCGGATGAGGTGAGCTACGACGCGTGGAAGCGCTTGGACGCCATCCCGGTCATGGATAGCCGCAAACCGGTGCGCCAGTCGTTGATGGACCTCACCGGCGATGGCCGGCTGGATTGGGTCATGGCGCAACCCGGCGTGAGTGGCTTTTTCACCCTCAACCCGGATCGCCACTGGTCGAAGTTCGTCACCTTTGGTGCCTTCCCCGTGGAGTTCTTCCATCCACAAAGCCAACTGGCCGACCTGATGGGCGGTGGATTGTCCGACCTGGCCTTGATCGGCCCACGCAGTGTGCGGTTGTACGCCAATCGTCGAAATGAAGGCTTCGCGGCGGGCAAGGATGTCGCGCATTTCGTCGAAACGGCCCCCGACGATCGTCTGCCCCTGTTGAGCCAGGCCCAGACCGAATTGGTGGCGTTCAGTGATGTGTTGGGCACGGGCCAACAGCATCTGGTGCGCATTCGCCACAACGAAATCGTCTGCTGGCCCAACCGCGGCCACGGTCGTTTCGACCCAGGCTTCCGGCTCGGGAACCTGCCTTACACCTACAAGTCCTTCGATGCCTCGCGGGTACTGCTTGCCGATCTGGACGGTTCCGGCGCCGCTGACCTGATCTACCTCACCAGCGAACACGTCGAAATCTTCATGAACCGCACCGGCATGGGGTTCGAGACCACCCCACGGATCCTGCCCTGGCCACCGGGCGTGCGTTATGACCGACTATGCCAGGTCAGCGCCGCCGATTTGCAAGGCCTCGGCTGTTCCAGCCTGGTGCTGACCGTACCGCACATGAAGCCCCGGCACTGGCGCTGCGACTTTGTCCAGGCCAAGCCCTATCTGCTGCACCGTACGAACAACAATATGGGCGCGGCAGGCGAAGTGTTCTACCGCAGCTCAGCCCAGGAATGGCTCGATGAAAAACAGGCGCTGCTGGCGGAGAACCTGGAAATCGCCAGCTATGTACCGTTTCCGATGCCCGTGTCCGTGCGGCAGATCCAGCTGGATGAAATCACCGGCAATCAGTTGACCCAGTGCTTTGAATACCGACAGGGTTTTTACGACGGGCAGGAACGCGAATTCCGCGGCTTTGGCCTGGTGCTGCAAACCGACAGCGAAACCACCGGCGACGAACAGCGCCAGGCCGGCTTTACCGCGCCGGTGCTGCGCAAAAGCTGGTTCCATACCGGGCGCACGCCCGACCTCCCGGGGCTGGACTATGACCGTTCGGACAGCGCGGCCCAGCCCCTGGGCATGGCCTTGCTGCTGGCACCCCAAGGTGACGCACCGGACGAGATCATCGGCAACGCCAATGACGAAACCCGCCACGACATGGCCTACGCCCTGGCCGGCGTGTTGCTGCGGGTCGAGGTATTCGGCCTCGACGCCGCCGACCCGTTGCAGGCCCGGCCCTATTCGGTGCAGCAATCGCGCTATGCCGTGCGCCTGTGGCAAGGGCGGGACGACTACCAGCCGTACTGTCGGATGCAACCGCTGGAACTGGAGTCCATCGTCTACACCTACGAACGCCAGCCGGACGACCCGCTGTGCCAGCACCACATCAACCTGGCCTGGGATCGTTATGGCGCGCTCACCCACGAAGTGACGGTCGACTATGCCCGACGCAAAACTATCGACGACACGCCACCGTTCGACGACGCCCATGAACAAACCTGGTGGCGTGCCGCCCACGATGACGCGCAGCGTTTCTACTACCTGAATGAACACCGCGCCCAGTTCATTCACCTGGACGATCAGCAAGCCGTTCGCCTGGGCTTGCCCTACCTGTCCCGGAACAACGTGATGGTGCTGTCGAAGACGGTGCTGCAGCCGCAAGACATCTCCCATGAGGCGCTGTTCGACCGCCTCAATGCCCCGCCCGGCGGAGAATTCCAGCGAGTGCTGGCCCACTTGTCCGAACAGCGCTATCAACACGCCGGCCAGACCTTGCCGGCGGGACAGGCCAGCTTCGAGGCCTTGGCCGACTACCTTGAATCCGCCGAGCTGGATGAGACAGCGCTACAAGCGTATGCGTCAGTGCTCAGCCCCGAAGAGCTGGCGGACAAACTCCCTGGGCTCGGTTATCACTCCATGGCCGTCGTGTTGCCGACGGAACCGGACCGGGTGTTGTGGTCGACGCGCAAGGGGTTCATGACCTATGCCGGACCGGAGGGGTTCTACCGGCTGATCAGCGCCCGGCCCACTGAAAGCCAGGGGCCGACGGACATTGTTTTCGATGCCTATCACTGCCTGCCACTCAGCGTCACCACGGCTGACGGATGCAGCACCCGCGTGGCCGAAGTCGACTACCGGTTCCTGCTACCCCGGCGCATCGTCGATCCGAACCAGAACATTCAGGAGGCCCGCTATGACGGTTTTGGCGAGCTGTCGGCCAGCAGCTTCCATGGCACCGAGCGCGGCATCGAGGTCGGTTTCGACCCAATAGACCAGCACCAGCCGGGTATCCGTTTACCGACCGAAGCCATTGCCGCCCCCGACGCCGCCCTGCAAGGCGCGGCCAGCGCCTGTTTTCGCGATGCCTTCAGTTGGGTGCAGCGCCGTGAGCCGGTACACGCCGCCGTCTTGCAAGCCGACCGCTATCCGCAACCGCCGGACAATCCCGAACGCAAGATCCGTATCGCCGTGCAGTGCTGGGATGGCTTTGGCCGGAGTCTACAGAGCAAACAGAAGGTCGAGCCGGGTACGGCCTATCAGATCGCGGAGGACGGCAGCCTGGTGCTGGACGACGACCAACCGGTGAGCGCGCCGGCCGCCGAGCGTTGGCGGGTCAGCGAACGGGTCGAATACAACAACAAAGGTCTGGCGGTGCGCATCTACCGACCGTATTTCGCCAACGGCTATCGCTACATCAACGATGAATCGTTTCGCCGATTCGGCCATTGCGACCAGCAGTTCTATGACCCACTGGGTAGACCAACCTTGACGGTCACGGCCATGGGGTATTGGCGGCGGCAGCGGTATCTAGGGTGGTATGGGATTGGCGAAGACGAGAATGACACCTTGTTTGACAGAGGGCTGAGCGATGAGTGAGTCCAATCCGTTATTGAGCCATCTCGTTGACGCTACCGAGGCACCTGCGGATGGGACGAAGGAAGAGAAAGTCGACTTCGTCACTGCGATGGAACGCCTCGATATCCAGTCGGTGTTTGATATCGTCCGGCAACCCAAGGGACTTTTTTGCCAACGCCTGGCCAAGTTCAGTGATGCCGATGGCGAACTGGCCTATGACAATGCCTTGTGCTACGCGGTACAAATTGCCCGTTTGTACCGCGAAAAGCAGGTGACTTCCGACAGCGCTCGTTCCGCGTCCAAACGCACAGGGGTTCGCGCCCTGGTGGATATCGGCCCCAGCTATCCCAACTTGTTCAAGGAGCGTTGGGACGAGTTCTGCAAAGTCGGTGCACTGGCGGCGGTGGATTCTCCGGTGGCTTACCTGAGTGCCCTCTATCGCCTGGCAACGACGTCATTGGAGGAGGAGAACACGGGCGACGCGTCGAAGAAGATTCGTCTGGATGTTCGCCGGCCCGATATCAAGACCTTATTGATCGACCAACAAGCGACCTTCAAGCCCCTGCCGATGCTGGATATTGCCAACACGGTCCTGAGTCAGGGGATCGAACGTTATCTGTCCGGTACGCCTTCCGCAGGAACGCCGCTTCACCGTTTGTTTGCCGCGAAGTATTACCCCTTCAGTTTTCCGTACACCCACGCTCATCACCAGTGCAAGTTGGGGTTGTCCCAGAAAAAACTGATGCTGGGTGAGATCAACTATTTAATCAGTCCACAACTGCCCGTCACGGGCGGCAACAATTACGGCCGAGGGCAGCAACACCCCACAGTCGCGCAACAGCTGTTTGCAGGGTTGAGCGTCGAGCAATACGGCGTGTTGACGCGATCTACACCGTTCAGCACTTACTACATTTCGCATTCGCAACTGGTCCAAGGCTGGCAGGGACCAAGCATTTCCAACCTGAATCTATTTGAGGCCCGCTCGACCAGTTACCTGTTGCCCCAGCAAGAGGTGATCAAGCGTGCAGAACCCGAGGCGCATGAAATTGCGACTTCGGGAGGGGCCATGAGCACTCAGGTAACGCTTGCTTTCAGCAAATCCGGCGAGGCCGATAAAGACACTGTATTGAGCTTTGGCGTTCGCCGGATCAGAGAAAATACAAATTATGCGATCAACCGTTACTCCCCGGTCAAGGCTCAACCAGCATGCACGTATATTCAATATCTACCGGCTGATAATGCAGGTGCCTCGCTGCAAGTAAGTCCCGGTTATCAAGTGACCTTCGATATGCTCGTGGCGACGCTAGATGCTGACAGCACTACCCAACTTCTCGAAAAACAGCGCTTCACCCTGGCACTCGATGAAGCTTACGTGTTGACCGGTCCAGAGCAGGAATTCTTTCGTACCTACTACGGCATGGAGGTGATGACGCTGAACACGGCGTCCCTGTCGAACCTGAACACCTTCATGGCCAGGACCGGATTGAATGCCGACCAGGTCGAGGCCCTGCTTTCCCAACGCAGCCAGCGCCCTCGGCTATCGGCCAATTGCCCGTCCCTCAACCCTTTGGTAAACGGTGGGCAGTTCAATCTACCCTATCCGCACGCGTCACATTATGGGGCCTGTTACGTGAACGGCGTGGGCTCCGACAGGTTCGATGCGTCCGCCGAAAACCCGGACTTCGACAGGTTCGATAACTCCATGGGGCTCAAGGAAAGCCTCAACAACGGGCGCAGCGAATGGTCTATCACCAAGACATCGCTGAACCGTTTCGACCGCCTGCAACGCATGATCCGCCTGCAACGCTGGATGAACATCCCCTTCGCCGAACTGGATACCCTGGTGGTCAGTGCCATTCGCGGCTGCGGTGAAAACAACCTGGACATGGCGCTCAATGGCGATGTCATGCGTGTTCTGGGCCTATTTCGCTATTTCAGCAGCCACTATCAGATCACCGCTGAAGAGTTCGCGGCGTTTTTCCATCACTTGTCCCCCTACGCCACGGGAGAGCGGACACCGCTCTTCGACCTGGTATTCAACAGCCCGAGCTTGTTCGATACACCGTTCGTGCTGGACCAGCAAGCATTCGATCTTACCAGCGCAGACCCTGCCGATCAGAAAACCGCCTATCAGCTCTGCGCCGGCCTTGGCGTTCAATTGACTGAAGGTTCTCTGCTGCAACTGGCGAATATCACGATTGCCCATGTCGGTCCCTTGACGCGTTCGTTGGAGACCGTCTCCTCGCTTTACCGCCAGGCCCGTATCGCGCGGATGTTCGATCTGTCGATTGAGGATTACTGTGCCTTGCTGGACTTGCTGGGGGGCGAAGCCTATCAGAAGAATCTCGCCACGGGCCGGTTCCGCTTGGGCGGCGGCGCGCCGGATATCGCCGATATATTGATGCACATGGACTGGGCCGTTACCTGGCTCAGGGACACTAAACGCAAAGTCGGTGATGTGCGGCGTCTGCTGGGCCGAGACCCGTATGAGTTCCTCCCGCTACAAACGTTGCTGGAGCGTTTGAATCGATTGGCGGCCGAGTTGACGCCGGCGCTCGTCAGCCCATCGGAGCTGGATCGGTTGAGCCTTCCGGTAAAAGACGACCAGAACGCGGACATCGCCTGGCGCGCCTTACTCAGAACCCGATTGCTCAACGATCAGGGGCTGGTGACCGGTGGCTATCCCTATCCAGAGACTTTGGAGGACACAACGGTCCAGATGATCGACCGCACTCTGGCGCAAGTACTCCAGCCTCTGCATTTATCAAATGACGTCAAGACAAGCATTCAGGCGAAGCTCGGCGAGTGCCTGGTCAATGGCTACGCACGACAATTGCAGCTGCTTGAAGGCCTGCTGCAAGATACCCTGGGCTTGCCCATGGCCCTGGCGGAGAGTGTTATCCAATGGAGCAATAACACCACACATGGCTTGCTGTCCGAGGTGCTCGCGATGCCGACCCAGGGCCAGAACACCGCCCTGACTGAGCGTTTTCAGCCACTGCTGCGCCATGCCGCCGTCGCACGGCATCTGGGGATCAGTGAACGTGCGCTGCGAACATTCCTCCGTGAACCGGCCTGGCTAGGCCTCGCGAACAACGCATCGAACCTTACCCTGGCCAGCCTCTACTACCTTGAGCGCTACGGCCTCTTGCTCGACACCCTGGGCAAGTCGGAAGCCGAGTGGCTTGCTTATCTGGCGCTCGCAAACGCCCCCGACAAGGCCCGGAAAGCCAAAGATCGACCGGCAACAATCAACGACTCAGCCAACACGGCGTTGGCCCAATTGCTGGGCTGGCAGCCTGGTGAAGTAAAGACCTTGTGCGACACCTTGCCGGAGGGTCGTGCGACCCAGTGGCTTCAAATGGAATGGGTGTACCGCTGCCAACAGGTGTGCCAGACCACCGGGCTTGGTGCCGCCTCCGTGCTGCTGTGCGCGGGGGTGAGTTCCTACAGTAACAGCACCAACTGGCTCCCTTTGGGCGAAGCCATGATGGCTGCAAGTCGCTGATCAGGAGGTATTCCTAATGACGATTTCCATCGAAAAACAACTGAATGAAACGTTGCGCGATATCCAAGTGGCTTACTACTTGGATCAGGTTGTGTCCAACGACTCCGTTTTGCAGCAATTAGGCCTCAGCGACAAACTGAAAACCGCCAACGACCTGTACGAGTTTCTACTGCTGGATGTCCAAGTCAGCCAGGAAGTGGAGACCAGCTATGTCGCCTCGGCCATCGCCAGCCTGCAGCAATACATCAATGGCGTACTCATGGGCATGGAGCCTGGCTATGAGACCAAGACCCTGGCTGACCACCAGATCGCCGAATGGCGCGACCAGCAATGCCAATACCCGCTGTGGGCGGCGAACCAGCAGTTGGCCTATTACCCTTCGATCTATATAGATCCCAGCTTGCGAATGAAGAAGTCCAAGTACTTCCTCCAGTTGGAAAACGATATCAACCAGAACAAGATCCACCTCGACACGACCCAGGAAGCGGTCAAGCACTACCTGGCCAGCTTCGAGGAGGTGGCCAACCTGACCATCGTCAATGGCTATATCACCGATGACGACTTCGCCAACGGCACCTATTACTTCATCGGCAAGTCACGAGCGGAGAACCGGTATTACTGGCGCTCGGTGGACATGTCGCAACGCAGCTACGTGAGTGGCACCAACGGGCCCAAACACGACTACCCGCAACCGGGGGCTTGGTCAGACTGGACAAGCGCAGACTTGGGAATTTCCGAGGCTACGGTAGAGAAAACCATCCGCCCGGTGTTTTTCAATAATCGCTTGTTCGTGGTTTGGGTCGATGTGCTGCACCTGGCCGAAAGAACGGAATTCAACAAGAAGCCTCCCGTTGGTAACGCCCCACCCGAAATAGAGACCATCACGTTCAACCGTACCGAGTTGCACTTGAACGTTTCCTATAAGAAATATGACAATTCCTGGAGTGCCCCGCTTTGTTACATCACTGCCACCAGCGAGGCGGATAACTTTCCGCTGGGCGAGGATTTGAACGGGGTGTTGGAGACCATTGCTATCCAAGACACTTCGTCGACGCCGGACGCCTTGTTCATTGCGATGTACGCAGGGTATACACCTGGTACTGAAATTGATGGTAGTAAGGATACATACGCCTTCCTCAAGACGGCCAATATCGACAAAAACTTCAATCGCGATATTTTGTTTCCGATTGCCGGCAAAGTCAGCTTGAATCAATCGGACCCAGGCAGGAAAAAACTCCACGTACTGAAAGTGACTCGAATGTTTTCCCATGAGAACAATGGCAAGTTTCAGTTCAGACTTCCAGCACTTCAGATCTCCTTGAAAGAAGTAAAAAACTCATCACCACTCGGAACAGAACCTCACTGGAACCATGAAGGCCTGCGAAGTAACATTGCCAATGTTTCCAACAACGAAATTACATTTAATCGTGCAACTTCTGAAATCGAGATAATTTCGAAAACAACAACTGATTTAATGGGAGAAAAGCTTCGCCAAGTTATTATCCAATGCATGGACATTAGCGCACAGGCAGAGAGATTTCAGCTAATACTGATCATTACCGAGAGAGTCGCCGCTGATGAATTCCAGATGTTGCTGGGCGGTTCATCCATCCTGAGCTTTGGCACTTCTTACTTCAACAAAAGCAAGTCGTACATATTTAATTCCGGGGTTATTGTTTTACCTATCCCCGAGTCAGGCATTGACTTTTTATGCGACACCAAAAGCGGCGGAGGTGTACTCATCCCAGCCATCGAGAACGGCACAAGGATTAGATCCCTTGCTGGTAAATATGTGCGCACAAGAGCTATTGAAAAGCTTTTCGAAGATTCGAATCTGTATCGATTGCAGGTGACGCACCCAGACGACAATGCACCAGACCATGTAATGCTCCAGCAGCGAAGCTTCTACTCTGGATTGACGGATTTATACTTTCAGCACCAATTTGCGCGCCCCAGACTAATCAGCAATCCCACACCTGCCAATTTGGTAGCTGGATCCGTTTGGTTGGCGAACACCAATTATTCCATGAATCTACTGGCGCCTAATATTCTAAGACTCAAAGTAAAAATAAATCCTGAAACCTTACTTCCCGACTGGCCGGTGGAATGGCCTGAAAACTCTAAAGTGATTCCATTCAACCACGGTGTCTACGTTCGTGATGGCGCAGCTAATGGCCCCTTGCTCGGTGGCGGCAACAAACACTTAACCGTCGAGTTGAAACTGGAGACCCCAAGCGGCGATACGTTGAAAGCCCCTGGCATGGGCACGCGTGATAGCCCCACACTGGGCATCGCCGAGTTCATAGATTTCACGGGGTCCGACGTCGAGTTCAGCGACGGTTCGACCACGGTCGCTCGCAAACCTATTCGCATGAACACCCTGTTCGCCCGCACCCTGGTGGAAAAGGCCAATATCGCGCTGGAAAACTTGTTGTCCTGGGAAACCCAGCAACAGGAAGAACCGCCACTGACTCCACCGACGACCAATAACAAGATGGATTTCAATGGCGCTAACGGTCTGTATTTCTGGGAGTTGTTCCTGCACCTGCCGTTCATGGTGGCCCATCGCATGAACCTCGAACAGCAGTTCGACGGCAGCGAGCACTGGTTGAGCTTCATTTTCGATACCAGCCGCAAACCTGATAGCAGCGGCCGCCCGGCCTATTGGAATGTGCGCCCGTTGGTGGAGAACGAGAGTCGTGATCTCGATTATGCCTCCCGGGCGCCCCAGGATCCGGATGGCATCGCCAGCAGCAACCCGATCCATTATCGCAAGGCCATCTACAGCTTTTATCTGAAGAATCTGCTCGACCGGGGCGACAGCGCCTACCGGCAACTGACGCCCGACAGCCTGGCCGAAGCGAAACTCTGGTACGTACGGGTGCTGGATCTGTTGGGACCGCGACCGGATATCAACCTGATCGACCCTTGGATACCGATCACCCTGCAAACCCTGGCCGCCAGTTCGAGCCAAGGCCTGCGCGACTATGAGCGGCGATTGGTGGCCCAGGACCAGGAGCGGCGCGAAAGCGCAGAGGCCAACGATGGCGTGTCTCTGGTCTTGTTCAACGAACCACCGCTGGAGTTGCGCACCTTCGCCCCGGATCCAAACGTGCTGAGCGTGGACAGCGAATTCCTGCGTGTACCAATGAACTTCAAGCTGGTGGAACTCTGGGATACCGCCGAGAGTCGACTGCACAACTTGCGTAACAACCGCACCCTGGACGGCAAGCCTTTGCTGCTGCCGTTGTTCGCTGCTCCGCTCGACCCGCGAGCCCTGCTCGCTGCCTTCGGCCAGGGCGGCGGCAGTGGCGGTGTTGGCCGCCTGATCGCCGCGGACACCCCACATTATCGTTTCTCGATCATGCTCCGTAGCGCCAGCGCCGCGGTGGACAGCCTGATCCAGTTTGGCCAGACCTTATTGTCATTGATCGAGCGCAAGGAACAGGCGGAGTTCCTGGAGTTGCAGCACCAGCAAGCCTGGGAATTCGCCGAACATGCCATTGTTTTGCAAAAGCAGGCACAGAAGATTGAAACAGAGAGTCGCGAGGCTCTGGAAGCCAGTAAAAAGGTTGTGGAAGGCCGCCGGATTTTCTACAAAGGATTGAGCGAAGAAGTGGTCAGTTCCGGGGAAATCCTGGCCGGCATGGAGCATCTGCAAGGACGTATCCTTGAGGGAGGGGCTGCATTCTCGGACACTATTGCCGCAGCACTCAAGCTGGTGCCTAGCGGTACGTCGGTGAACGCAGGAGTGGTGGGCGGCACGGCGGTTGGTGCAGAAGCCGGTGCCGGTGTCAGCGGAATTGAGAGCAACGGCGTTCCTGAGGTTGTCGCTCATATCGCTCGCGGTGTCGCGGCCCTGAGCCATGCCACCGGCGAAGCGTTGGACCGTGCCGAAGGCTACCGTCGCCGCCATCAGGAATGGATGCAGGCCCGTGATCAGGCGGTACTGGAAATTGCCCAGATAGATGCCCAGCTCAAGGTAATGGACGAGCAGCAGGAGGCCACCCGACTGCAACTGCTGCAGGCCGAAGCAGCGTTGGAACAGGCCCGGGTCAGCTATGCCTTCCTGTCCAAACGCTTCACTACCCCCCAGTTGTATCAATGGCTGATCGGCCAGTTTGCGACGTTCTATTACCAGATGTACGACGCTACCTTGTCTCTGTGCCTGGCCACCCAGGCCAGTTGGCAATACGAGATCGCCGACTTCGTCACCACCTTCATTCACACCGGTGGTTGGAACGACAGCTATCGAGGCTTGGGCGCCGGTGAGTCGTTGAAAGTCAATCTGCTGAGAATGGAGAGCGAGTACCTCAAGCGTCACGAACGCAAGCTGGAAATTACCAAGACCGTTTCGCTACGCGAGCTCAAGGACAAAGATCCGGAATCGACCATCAATCTGTCCTGGGAGGCACTGCAGGACCGTCTGGAGCAAGACGGCAGCGTTGCTTTCGAACTGACCCAGGTGATGTTCGACGACGATTATCCCGGGCACTACCTACGCCGTATCAAGCGCATCGGCGTGTCCCTGCCGTTGCTCGTGGGCCCCTATGAAGATATCCGAGCCGAGCTGACGCAGACTTACAACAAGGTCCAACTGAGTGCGACCGTCGATGGGGTGGTGCGGGAAAACCTGCGCGCCAGCCAGCAGATCGCGCTGTCCAGCGGACTCAGCGATGACGGGATGTTCGCGTTGAACTTCGACGATGAGCGCTACCTGCCGTTCGAGGGTACCGGCGCGGTGTCACGCTGGGCCCTGGTGTTTCCGCGGCCGGACCGACAGCAGGATGCGCTACGGTCCCTGACCGATATCATCGTGCACGTCCAATACACTGCCAAGTCCTAGGTGCTATCGATATAGAGAGTGTCAACCATGACGGTTCTGACGCAGGGCATTCACACTCACACACCGACCCTGACGGTGGCAGACCCGCGTGGCCTCGATGTGCGTTCAGTCACCTACTACCGCGCCGTCCAGACGACAGCCCCCGAAGAGCGAATCAACCGCAGCGCTTATGACGCGATGGGGCGCCTGGTTGAGCAATGGGACCCCAGGCTATGGGCGCTCAAGACAGAAGATGCGGCAACACCGGCGAACCTGAGCAACCGCTACTCGCTGTCAGGCAAGATACTGGGCTCGATGAGTGTCGATGCCGGTGAGCGGATCAGCTTGTTCGGCGATGCAGATCAGTTAGTGGAAACCTGGGACAGCCGAGAGACTGAGCGACGGGTCGAATACGACGATCTGCTGCGCCCACTGGCCGTTTACGAACAAGGCAAAGGCGAAGCCGCGCGCTGCACCGAGCGTTATGAATACGCGGCTGCCGGCACCGACTTCGCCGCTCACAACCAATGCGGGCAAGTGATCCGACACGATGATCCGGCGGGCACCCAGACTCTGGACGAGTACGCTTTAACCGGTGGAATACTTGAACAGACCCAACGCTTTTTACATGCGCTGGAAGCACCGGATTGGCCGCAGGCCCTACCTGAGCGCGATGCACTGCTGGAGCCGGTGGCCCAAGCGGCAACCAGTGCGACGCGTTTCAACCCGCTGGGCGATGTGCTGGAGCAGGTGGATGCCAAGGGCAATCGGCAACTGTTCGACTACACCGTCGATGGCCTGTTGTTCGCCAGCCACCTGCAACTGAGCGGTCAGGCCACGCCTCGGACGCTGGTCGGTAATATCGCCTACAACGCCTACAGCCAGGTCGAACAGGAAACTGCCGGCAACGGTGTGGTCAGCACCCTGACTTACCGTGCCGAGGACGGACGCCTTCTGCGGCTGCACGCCGCGCGCGATGCCGATGCCCCTCTGCAGGATCTTCGCTATGCCTACGACCCGGTGGGCAATGTGCTGAGTCTCGAAGATGCTGCCTTGCCGATTCGTTATTTCGCCAACCAGCGGGTGGAGCCGATCAAGCGCTATGACTATGACAGCCTCTATCAGTTGACCAAGGCAACCGGCTGGGAGGCCGGAAGTGCCAGTCGAGGTCCGGGATTCAACCGCTTCGACGATCCGGGCGCAGTCGCCAACTATCAGCAAACGTACCACTACGACGCGGGTGGCAACTTGCTGGAACTGATTCATGTCGGCCCACAAAGTCACAGCCGCAAACTGACGGCCGCTCGCTACAGCAACCGCTGCCTGCCTGAACACAATGACCGGCCTCCGACCGAGGACGAAATTGCCGCTGCTTTTGATGGCAACGGCAATCTGCTGGAACTGCAACCGGGGCAAGTCATGAGTTGGGACCTGCGCAATCAACTGCACGAGGTACGCCCCGTCGAACGTGAAAGCGATGATGATGACCGCGAACTGTACTTCTACGGCGGCGACGGAATGCGACGACGCAAGGTCCGCTCCACCCAAACCAATGCCCGTTCGCTGATCTCGGAAGTTCGTTATTTACCAGGCCTGGAAATCCGCACTCGCCAAGGTACGGGCGAAGTGTTGCACGTGATCTGCGTACAAGCCGGACGCAGCGCCATGCAAGTGCTGCACTGGGAAACCGCACCGCCTGACGGTATGAGCAACGATCAATACCGCTACAGCCTGACCGACCATCTGGGTTCCAGCAGCCTGGAGCTGGATGGCGAGGCCGGGGTCATCAGCCGGGAAACCTACCATCCCTACGGCAGTACGGCCTGGTTTGCCGGGCGCAGTGAGGTGGAGGCCAGTTACAAGACCGTGCGTTATTCAGGGAAAGAGCGGGATGCGACGGGGCTTTATTATTATGGGTTCAGGTATTACGCGACGTGGTTGCAGCGGTGGGTCAATCCGGATCCGGCAGAAGGGGTAGATGGTTTAAATATCTATCGAATGGTTAAAAATAGTCCAATCAGTTACAACGATATAGACGGATTAATGCCGACTAAAAACGCAGGAGAAATCAATTCAAAAGACACTCCAGAAGCGGAAATAGAAGTCAACCGATTTAATAGATTCCACTTTTTGGCACTGCTATCGAAGAAAAAAATAAAGGTGTTTGATGAGTCGCTAGGTGATTATAAGCCAAGTGATGACTTCGAAGCCGTAGAAGTCGGGATAGGGTCGAGGGAACAGCTGCTTAAATACGGCGACGTGAGTGGCGTGACCAGTGACGAGCTAAAAGATACTCTAACGGGCTATAAAAACATATACAGGGACTTAATAACATCAAGCATCCTCAAGGGAGCTGAAGATGCTACGAAACAGAAAAGAAATTTTGAGTTAGGGGTCTATATCTCTGGAGAACTCCACACCTGGATGGGTCCTGGTGAGAAGATGCGGAAAACCGATTTGTTATCGGACAAGAAAAGACCGGACAACCGGTTGTTCGCACTACTCAAGAAGTCGGACCTGAATAAGGAACCGGCTGATCGAAAAATATATGGCATAACCCTTGTTACTCTGAATTTCCCTTACGAAAATGAAAGCAACAATGCCGACTTGAGGGTTGATTTCACTGTCATTGATCCCGGCTCGCAACTGAGTAGCGCACAGTTACATAGAGCCGTAGCCGAAGGGAGGGTTGCGGAAAACACCTTAAGTATTCGTGGCGCAGGCACATATTTGACAATGAATGCGTTGAAACAAGTGAATGATGTAAACGTGAAAAAGATCAGGGCACAAGCTGCAAATCCCCGTTCCGCAGCTATGGCCCTCGGCTGGGGAGAGCGCAGGCCGCTGTGATGGAAGGATATCTTGTTCACCTCTTCGCGCCCCACACCCGCGCGACAGGACAACGCCTAAAAAGCAGCCACCACTGCGTTGCCACAGGTAAAAAAGCACTCAGTCTGGATACTGGGTTTGCAATTGAACCAACCGCCCCGCCAACGCCTTGGCCTGGCTCGCCACATCAGTCACGGCAGTACTTTCCCACCACATCCCCCGCAGCGGCGGGCCCATGGCGAACAACCGCTGGGCGGGTTCGCCTCGAGCATCCAGCACCGCACCATCGGCACGCGCGGCAATACCCAGGGCCAGCGGCCCCGGCTGGACCAGCCCCCGGGCCAGCAGCTGTTGCGGCAACGGCCGCGCAACGCGGCGCCAGTCATATTCAATGCCACTGGAGTTGATCAGCGCGGCGCCCTGCACCACTTCCAGTCCTGCCTCGCCCCGGCGACGGATGCGAATACCCACTGTGCCCTCGGGAGACGACGCCAACCCTTTGAACGACGCCGCCTGGATCCGCAACCGCCCTTCCCCATGCAAACGCGCCACCAGCTCCGCGCTCAACGGTGGCGAGCGATGGTGATGACTCTCCCACCACGGCCGCACATGCCGCACGAACTGCCGGCGCTGCACATCGCTGGCCTGGTTCCACAAGCGCCCGATGTGCGCACGCACGGTGTCCAGCGGCGCCTGCCAATCAATGCCCTGGGCCATGGCCTCGCGACATTGCTCACGCAGGGCGCGCATCAACTGGCGGGGCGAACGCAGGCTGTGATCTTCGGCGAGGAAATCCACCCAGGCCGGCGGCTGGCGGCGCACGTGTGGCAACAGCCCATGGCGGGAAAACACTTCGATGGGGCCACGGTGCCCGGCCTGTTCCAGGGACACCACGGCGTCGACCATGGTCAGGCCCGAGCCGATGATCAGCACCGTGGCCTGGGGATCGAGCTGGCGCATCGCGGCCACATCCCAGGGATCCAGGGCCGCGGCATTCAAGCCGCTGGATTCGGTTTGCGGGGTGCGCGCCGCCGGGAACATGCCGGTGGCCAGCACCGCGAAACCGCCTCGCAAGACTTGGCCGTCGGCGAGCGTAACCATCACGGCATCGTCGGCAAGCCGCAGGTCCACAGCCTCCCCGCGCACATGCTCGGCGGTCGAACCGTTTTGTGCGCCCAACTCGCGGGCCTCGGCCAGGCGTTGCTGCACATACAGGCCAAAGATTCCCCGGGGCGGGAACAACTCGCTGATCGGCACGTGCTGCTGATCCGACTCGGGCCAGCCGCCGGCTTCGATGAACGCGGTGAGCCATTGGGTCAGGTCGTCGGCGTTGTCCGGATCGACGCTCATCCGCGCGGCGTTGCCGTTCAAGGTGTGCCCCAGCTCCACGGCACTGTAGGCCTCGCCCCGGCCCAGCTCGCTGCGCGGCTCGACGATCAGCACCTCGCGCCGGCCCGGCAGGCGCAGCAACTGCGCGGCCAGCATGGCACCGCTCAGGCCGCCACCGATAATCAGAATGTCGGCTTCGCGGATGAGGCCACTCCCCTGTCGTTCCAGCGCTGTGTCCATACCGCTCTCCCCAGGAATCAAATCACCACGTTGCGTACGAATCTCGCCGCCACCGGGCCATCGTTGCGATAGGCATGGGGCTGGTTGCTGGCGAACATGAAAAACTCACCGGCGCCAATGCGGCGCTCCTCGCTGCCCAACAGCAGGGTCAGGCAACCCTCGAAGACATAGAGCTGCTCGCTCCAACCGTCGGCGTCAGGCTCTGAAGGGTAATGCTCGCCGGGCTCCAGACGCCATTCCCAAAGCTCGACTTCACGGCTGGCGGTGGCCTTGGCCAGTAATACGGCCTTGCTGCCGGGGATGGTGCCGGCCCAGGCCAGTTCATTGATGCGGCTCGGATCTCGCGCCTCGGGGGCCTGGATCAAGTCGCTGAAGGCCACGTCCAGGGCTTCGGCGACCCGATCAAGCGTCGTCAGGCTGACGTTCTTTTCCCCCGCCTCGATGGCCACCAGCATGCGCCGGCTGACCCCGGACAATTCCGCCAGCGCGGTCTGGCTGAGCTGCGCGGCATGGCGCAGACGACGGACGTTCTGGCTGACGTGTTGCAGGACGGAGGCCCGCTGGCCGGATTCTTTGTGCACTATATTGCTCACATGGCTGGGTTGCGCATTATACTGCCCACCTTCGGGCGCATTGTGCGTCCCCCTCAAGTGGCGCGCAAGGTCATGGCATCGGTGAACTCCCCTCAAGCTTCCCCCCGTTTCTCCCGGTTCAGCAAGGCCGAATGCGTGCTGGTGCTGATCACCATGATCTGGGGTGGAACGTTCTTGCTGGTACAGCACGCCATGACGGTCAGCGGGCCGATGTTTTTCGTCGGCCTGCGCTTCGCGGCCGCCGCCGCGTTCGTCGCACTGTTTTCCTGGCGGCACCTGCGCGACCTGACGCTGTTCGAACTCAAGGCCGGGTGCTTCATCGGCGTGGCAATCATGCTCGGCTACGGTTTGCAGACCGTCGGCCTGCAAACCATTCCCAGCAGCCAGTCGGCGTTCATCACCGCGCTTTACGTGCCCTTCGTGCCCTTGCTGCAATGGCTGGTGCTGGGCCGTCGCCCTGGGCTGATGCCCAGCATCGGCATCATGCTGGCGTTCACCGGCTTGATGCTGGTGTCGGGGCCGGCGGGCGCTTCATTGAATTTCAGCCCCGGTGAAATCGCCACGTTGATCAGCGCCATCGCGATTGCCGCCGAGATCATCCTGATCAGCGCCTATGCCGGCCAGGTCGACGTGCGCCGGGTGACCGTGGTGCAACTGGCGAGCACGGCGGTGCTGGCGTTCCTGATGGTGGTGCCGACCCAGGAAGCGATCCCGGATTTTTCCCTGTTGCTGCTGGTCAGTGCCGTGGGCCTGGGCGCCGCCAGTGCCGCGATCCAGGTGGCGATGAACTGGGCGCAGAAAAGCGTCTCGCCGACCCGCGCCACGCTGATCTATGCCGGCGAACCGGTGTGGGCCGGCATCGCCGGGCGCCTGGCCGGTGAGCGGTTGCCGGCGATTGCCTTGTTCGGCGCGGCGCTGATCGTGGCGGCGGTGATTGTCAGTGAGCTGAAGACCCGCAGCAAAGATGCCATTGCAGCCGATGAATCGCTTGAGCGGGAAGGTTGAGGCCGGCCAGCAATCCATTCGCCACCGAAAAAAAAGCCGCCTCGGCAGCGGCCATTCCGGCGTTGACGCTTCGTCCGAGGTCATCTGAAACCCTGCAAAGTCGGAAAACACTGCCTACCTTGTAGGATTCTGCGACACCCTCACGGTTGGTGATCGGGAATACGCCACGTATGATCCCTCACAACCTCCCGCCGAATAGAAGCCTATGTCACTGATAGTTCTATTGCTTTTGCCCTTCATCGGCAGCTGTGTCGCGGCGCTGCTGCCGCATAACGCCCGTAACGCCGAATCACTGCTGGCCGGCCTCGTCGCCCTGGCCGGTACCGTTCAGGTGGCCTTGCTGTACCCGCAGATCGCCGACGGCGGCGTAATCCGCGAGCACTATGCCTGGTTGCCCAGCCTGGGCCTGGATTTCGTGCTGCGCCTGGACGGGTTCGCCTGGCTGTTTTCGTTGCTGGTGCTGGGCATCGGCACGCTGGTGTCGCTGTACGCCCGCTATTACATGTCGCCGGACGATCCGGTGCCGCGCTTCTTCGCCTTCTTCCTGGCGTTCATGGGCGCCATGCTCGGGCTGGTGATCTCCGGCAACCTGATCCAGATGGTGTTTTTCTGGGAGCTGACCAGCCTGTTCTCGTTCCTGCTGATCGGTTACTGGCACCACCGCTCAGACGCGCGGCGCGGTGCCTATATGGCGTTGATGGTGACCGGGGCCGGCGGGCTTTGCCTGTTGGCGGGGGTGATGCTGCTCGGCCATGTGGTGGGCAGCTATGAGCTGGACAAGGTCCTGGCCGCCGGCGACCTGATCCGTGCCCATGCCCTCTACCCCGTCCTGCTGCCGTTGATCCTGATCGGTGCCCTGAGCAAAAGCGCGCAATTCCCTTTCCACTTCTGGCTCCCCCACGCCATGGCCGCCCCCACGCCGGTGTCGGCGTACCTGCACTCGGCGACCATGGTCAAGGCCGGGGTGTTCCTGCTGGCGCGGTTATGGCCGTCGCTGTCGGGCAGTGAAGAATGGTTCTACATCGTCAGCGGCGCGGGGGCCTGTACCTTGCTGCTGGGCGCCTACTGCGCCATGTTCCAGAACGACCTCAAGGGTTTGCTGGCTTACTCCACCATCAGCCACCTCGGGCTGATCACCCTGTTGCTGGGCCTGAACAGTCCGCTGGCGGCCGTGGCGGCGGTGTTCCATATCCTCAACCATGCCACCTTCAAGGCCTCCTTGTTCATGGCCGCCGGGATCATCGACCACGAAAGCGGCACCCGGGACATTCGCAAGCTCAGCGGCCTGGTGCGGCTGATTCCGTTCACCGCCACCCTGGCCATGGTCGCCAGCGCAGCGATGGCCGGGGTGCCGCTGCTCAATGGTTTCCTGTCCAAGGAGATGTTCTTCGCCGAGACGGTGTTCATTTCCGCCACGGCCTGGGTCGAGCTGGCGTTGCCGATCATCGCCACCATCGCCGGGACCTTCAGCGTCGCTTACTCCCTGCGTTTCACCGTGGATGTGTTCTTCGGCCCCACCGCCACCGATCTGCCCCATACCCCCCACGAACCACCGCGCTGGATGCGCGCGCCAGTTGAATTACTGGTGTTCACCTGCCTGTTGGTGGGGATTTTTCCGGCCCAGGTGGTCGGCTCGCTGCTCGCGGCCGCCGCGTTGCCGGTGGTGGGTGGCACGCTGCCCGAGTACAGCCTGGCGATCTGGCACGGCCTGAACGCGCCGATGATCATGAGCCTGGTGGCGATGTCCGGCGGCATCGTCCTGTACCTGTTGTTGCGCAATCAGTTCCGGCAAGGCCACATCAAGCACCCGCCGTTCATTGGCCGACTCAGCGGCAAGCGCCTGTTCGAGCGCTGCCTGGTGCTGATGATGCGCCAGGGCCGGCGCCTGGAACGACGGATCAGCACCCGCCGCCTGCAAGCCCAGTTGTTCTGGCTGGTCCTCGCTGCCGTGCTTGCCGGATTGATCCCGATGCTGCACAGCACGCTGGTCTGGGGCGACCGGCCGAAGATCCCCGGCTCCATCGTCTTCGTCACCTTGTGGCTGCTGGCAATCATCTGTGCCCTGGGCGCGGCCTGGCAGGCCAAGTATCACCGGCTCGCGGCCCTGACCATGGTCAGCGTCTGCGGCCTGATGACCTGCGTGACCTTCGTCTGGTTTTCCGCACCCGACCTGGCCTTGACGCAACTGGTGGTGGAAGTGGTGACCACCGTGCTGATCCTGCTGGGCCTGCGCTGGCTGCCCCGGCGGATCGAGGACGTCTCGCCACTGCCCAACAGCGAGCGGCGCGCGCGCATCCGGCGCCTGCGGGACTTGCTGCTGTCCATCGCGGTGGGCGGCGGCATGGCGTTGCTGTCCTATGCGATGCTGACGCGGCAGACGCCCAACGACATTTCTTCGTTCTACCTAAGCCGCGCCCTGCCCGAAGGCGGCGGCAGCAACGTGGTGAACGTGATGCTGGTGGACTTCCGTGGCTTCGACACCTTGGGGGAAATCACCGTGCTGGTGGCGGTAGCCCTGGCGGTGTTCGCCCTGTTGCGGCGTTTCCGACCACCGAAGGAAAGCATGCAACTGCCGGCGCAACAGCGCCTGCTGGCACCGGACGTGGTCACCGACCTGGTCAACCCGCGCCATGCCAGCGATACCGCCTTGGGTTTCATGATGGTGCCGTCGGTGCTGGTGCGCCTGCTGCTGCCGATCGCCCTGGTGGTGTCGTTCTACCTGTTCATGCGCGGCCACAACCAACCCGGTGGCGGCTTCGTGGCCGGGCTGGTGATGTCGGTGGCGTTCATCCTGCAATACATGGTCGCCGGCACCCAGTGGGTCGAGGCGCAAATGAGCCTGCGACCGCTGCGCTGGATGGGCACCGGGCTGTTGTTCGCCACCGCCACCGGCCTGGGGGCGATGGCCGTGGGTTATCCGTTCCTGACCACCCACACCTGGCACTTCGAATTGCCATTGCTGGGTGACATCCACCTGGCCAGCGCGCTGTTCTTCGACATTGGCGTGTACGCCGTGGTGGTCGGTTCCACCCTGTTGATCCTCACCGCCCTGGCTCACCAGTCGGTGCGGGCCCATAAACCGGGCCTGCAAGCCAAACCCATCGCCCCCGCCAAAGGAGCCACCGTCTGATGGAAGAAGTCATCGCAATCGCAATCGGCGTACTGGCCGCCTCCGGCGTCTGGCTGGTGCTGCGGCCACGGACCTTCCAGGTGGTCATGGGTCTGTGCCTGCTGTCCTATGGCGTCAACCTGTTCATCTTCAGCATGGGCAGCCTGTTCATCGGCAAGGAGCCGATCATCAAGGACGGCGTGCCCCAGGACCTGCTGCACTACACCGACCCGCTGCCCCAGGCACTGGTGCTGACCGCCATCGTGATCAGCTTCGCCATGACCGCGCTGTTCCTGGTGGTGCTGCTGGCGTCCCGGGGCCTGACCGGTACCGACCATGTGGACGGTCGGGAGCCCAAGGAATGATCGTGACACCCCACCTGATCGCCGCCCCCATCCTGCTGCCGCTGCTGACCGCCGCGGTGATGCTGATGCTGGGCGAGAAGCACCGCCCGCTCAAGGCCCGGATCAACCTGTTTTCCAGCCTGCTGGGCCTGGGCATCGCCGTGCTGTTGCTCTACTGGACCCAGGACCAGGCCTTGCCCGCCTCCATTGGCGTGTACCTGCCCGGCAATTGGCAGGCGCCGTTCGGTATCGTCCTGGTGGTCGATCGCCTGTCGGCGCTGATGCTGGTACTGACCGGCATCATCGGCGTCAGCGCCCTGCTCTTCGCCACGGCCCGCTGGGACCGCGCCGGTGCCAGTTTCCATGCGCTGTTCCAGATCCAGTTGATGGGCCTCTACGGTGCCTTCCTGACGGCGGACCTGTTCAACCTGTTCGTGTTCTTCGAAGTGCTGCTGGCGGCTTCCTACGGCCTGATGCTGCACGGTTCGGGCCGGGCGCGAGTGTCGTCGGGCCTGCATTACATCTCCATCAACCTGCTGGCCTCGTCGTTGTTCCTGATCGGCGCGGCGCTGATCTATGGCGTCACCGGCACGTTGAACATGGCCGACCTGGCCCTGAAAATCCCGCTGGTGCCGGAGGCCGACCGCGGCCTGCTGCACGCCGGGGCAGGCATTCTCGCGGTGGCGTTCCTGGCCAAGGCCGGCATGTGGCCGCTGAACTTCTGGCTGGTGCCGGCCTATAGCGCCGCCAGCGCACCGGTGGCGGCGCTGTTCGCGATCATGACCAAGGTCGGCGTCTACACGCTCCTGCGCCTGTGGACGCTGCTGTTCTCCGGCCAGGCCGGCGCCTCGGCGTATTTCGGCGCCGACTGGCTGGTCTACGGCGGCATGGCAACCATCGTCTGCGCCGCCATTGCCATTCTCGCCGCCCAGCGCCTGGAGCGCATGGCGAGCCTGAGCATCCTGGTCTCGGCCGGGATCCTGTTGTCGGCCATCGGCTTCGCCCAACCGAACCTGGTGGGTGCGGCGCTGTTCTATCTGGTGAGTTCGACCCTGGCGCTCTGTGCACTGTTCTTGCTGGCCGAACTGATCGAGCGTTCGCGCTCGGCCAATGAACTGTCCCTGGACGACGACTTCGACACGTTGCCGCGACCGCTGGAATCCTTGCAGCCGCCCAAGGGCATCAACCTCGATGACGAGCAAAAAGCCGTGGTCGGGCAGGTGATTCCCTGGACCATGGCCTTCCTTGGCTTGAGCTTTATCTTCTGTGCGCTGTTGATCATCGGCATGCCGCCGCTGTCGGGGTTCATCGGCAAGCTGAGCCTGCTCAGTGCCCTGCTCAATCCCCAGGGGCTCGAGGCCAGCGCCGGAACGCCGGTGTCGAACCAGGCCTGGGGCTTGTTGGCGTTGTTGATCCTGTCGGGGCTGGCCTCGTTGATCGCCTTCTCGCGCCTGGGCATCCAGCGCTTCTGGACGCCGCAAGAGCGACCCTCGCCGTTGCTGCGACCGTTCGAATGCCTGCCGATCGTCGTGCTGCTGGGCCTGGGCATCGCCCTGACCTTCAAGGCCGAGCCGTTGCTGCGCTATACCCAATCCGCTGCCGATGCGCTGAACAACCCGGAACATTACGTGATGTCGGTACTTGCCACCCGCGCCGTGCCCAACCCCGAAACCCGCGCCGTGTTGCGGGAGGTGCAGCCATGAAGCGCCTGTTTCCCGCCCCGTGGTTGTCCCTGGCGCTGTGCTTGTTGTGGCTGGTGTTGAACGTGTCCCTCAGCGCCGGCCATCTGCTGCTGGGCGCTGCACTGGGGTTCCTGGCCCCGTTGATGATGCGCCCGTTGCGACCGCGGCCCATCCGTATCCGCCGGCCGTGGGTGGTGGTGCGCTTGTTCCTGCTGGTGGGCCGCGACGTGCTGGTGTCCAACCTGGTGGTGGCCTGGGGTGTACTGAACGCCGGCCGCCGGCCACCTCGCTCGCGGTTCATCAAGGTGCCGCTGGACCTGCGCGATGCCAACGGCCTGGCTGCGCTGTCGATGATCACCACGGTGATTCCCGGGACCGTCTGGTCGGAACTGGCCCTGGATCGCAGCATCCTGTTGATGCACGTGTTCGACCTGGCCGACGAGGCGTCATTCATCGCGCATTTCAAGGCCACCTACGAGCGCCCGTTGATGGAGATTTTCGAATGAGCCCGTTGCTGTCCAATGCGATCCTGTTGAGCCTGTTCCTGTTCTCCCTGGCGATGGTGTTGACCCTGTGGCGGCTGTTCAAGGGCCCTTCGGCCCAGGATCGGGTATTGGCCCTGGACTACCTGTACATCGTGGCGATGCTGATGATGCTGGTGCTGGGCATCCGCTATGCCAGTGACACCTATTTCGAGGCGGCGCTGCTGATCGCCCTGTTCGGCTTCGTCGGCTCGTTCGCCCTGGCCAAGTTCCTGCTGCGTGGCGAGGTGATCGAATGAACGGCGAACTGTCGATGTGGGTTGAAATTCCGGTGGCGATCCTGCTGGTACTCAGCAGCCTCTTCGCCCTGACCGGGGCGATCGGCCTGGTGCGCTTGAAGGATTATTTCCAGCGCATGCACCCGCCGGCCCTGGCCTCCACGCTGGGGGCCTGGTGCGTGGCGCTGGCCTCGATCGTGTATTTTTCGGCGCTCAAGTCCGGACCGGTGTTGCACGCCTGGCTGATCCCGATCCTGCTGTCCATCACCGTACCGGTGACCACCCTGCTGCTGGCTCGGGCAGCGTTGTTCCGCAAACGCATGGCTGGGGATGATGTGCCGGCGGAAGTGAGCAGTCGCCGAACCGGACAGGACGGCTGACCGCTACCTTGCGGCGAACACCCTTGTGGCGAGGGACCTTGCTCCCGCTGGGCTGCGCAGCAGCCCCGAGACCTGTCACCTCGGAGTGTCAGGCTGTTTGTGTTCAGCTTTTGGGAGGGCTGCGCCCTCCAGCGGGAGCAAGCTCCCTCGCCACAAAAGCGGGTCGTCTTGTGTAAGTCCCTCCCACCCTTGCACTGCCGTTCAAGCCCACGCCACCGTCAACAACCCGGCCCCGAGCACCACGCACAACGGCGAGTAGACCCAGGTGTCGAGCCTGGCGAATGTCGAGCCCTTGACCTCCTTGAAGAAGCCCACCAGGTTCGACTCGCCAATGGCCCGGGCGAACATCAGCAAGGCGATAGCACTGATCAGCCACTGCAACGCCCGATGGGTGACTGGCTGCGCCAGCAGACCGCCCCGCAGGCACACCAGCAGCGCAATCATCAGCAGTGCCAGGGCGACCAGCAACGTCAGCCAGCCCGAAGGGTCGAACGCCGGTCGCAGCGCCTCCCCCTGCCTCACCGGCACCTGGGGTACCACCGCCAGGGCCGCCCACCGCCCACCCAGGGCCCAATACAAATGAATCAAGCTGATGGTCGCAAACACTGCGACCAGCGACCGAGCCAATAAAAGCGTCATTCGCCAGCCTCCTGAAAAAGGTTGAACAATCATCCTAGCTCGAATTTGGTATTTCGCTGGACGGGCGCAGGTTGCCAGTTTCCAGTGAATGATTCATTGCCCAGGATCAAGCGTTCAGCCCGCTGGCACGCGCGCGCCCTACAGACCGGCAGAGACCTTGTCGGCGACCTCCTTGGGCAACCAGGCCTGCCAGACCTCAGGGTGGGCCTTGAGGAACGCCTCGGCGGCTTCACGGGGTGGCGTGCGCTTCTCGCTCATGTCGGCCAGGGTCTTGTTCAACGGCTCGATGGGCAAGTCGACCTTGCTGAAGAACTCGGCAATCTCCGGGTATTGCTTCTGGAATGGCGCCGAGACACCGATCGACAGTTTCGAGGCCAGGGAGCGGGTCGGTTTCGGGTTAGGGTTATCGGCGTCGGTCAGGGTCTTCCAGGCCTCGGCATCGAACGGCGGTTCTTGCAGCTGCACCAGTTTGAAACGCCCGAGCAGCGGCGTGGGCGACCAGTAGTAGAACAGGATCGGTTTGCCCCGGCGGATCGTCGAGCTGATTTCCGCATCCAGCGCCGCCCCCGAACCGCTGCGAAAATTCACGTAGCTGTCAGACAAGCCATACGCCTTGAGCTTCTGTTTGTTGACCACCTCGGAGGTCCAACCGATGGGGCTGTTGAGGAAGCGGCCCTTGTCGGGGCTCTCCGGGTCCTTGAACACGTGCTTGTAGCGCGCCAGGTCTTCGACGCTGCGCAGGTCCGGCGCCAGGGGCTTGATGCCCTTGGCCGGGTCGCCCTTGATGACGTACTCGGGCACCCACCAACCTTCGGTCGCGCCTTTGACCGTATCGCCCAAGGCGACCACCTTGCCTTCGGCCTCGGCCTTGACCCACACGGGGCTGCGGCCGGCCCATTCTTCGCCGATCACCTGTATGTCGTTATTGGCCAGGGCGGTTTCCAGGGTAATGGTGGTGCCGGGCAATGTATCGGTCTGCAATCCATAGCCCTTTTCCACGATGACTCGCAGGATATCGGTGATCAGGCTGCCACTTTCCCAGTTCAAGTCGGCAAAGTGGATCGGCGCGGTGGCGGCCGACACCGGAAGGGGTGAAACCAACACAGCGAAGGTGGCCCAGGCAGCCAGCCACTGTCGAACTCGTTTCATGCTTTGCACCTCATGCCAGATACCGCAATAGCTGAACGGCCCTGCGTAACCGAACGCAAGTCCCTGAATAGTTCAGTCAATTGACTGTAGCCGAGGTTCCAGCGAGTTCTTGCGAAACTGTCAGTGGTGTGGGCGCACAGGCCCAGAAACGGTCACTCACTGGCCTTGAAAGTCACCAGCTCGCCCTTGCGCCACTTGGCGGCCTTGGCGGTCACCGCCTTCAAGGTCTTGGTCAAGCCTTCCTGCAACTGTTCGTTGGCCGCAAACACGGTCACCACGCTGTGGCCTTCCTTGAACAGGATGGCATGACCACCAGGGGTCGTGACGAAGGCGTAATCGCCAAGGCCATAGACCGTCAGCTTGATTTCGCGAAAGCGGATTTCAAACTTGCCACCTTCGCGACTGGGCAATACCGCCGCACGAAAATGATCGCCGACCTTGAGCTCGAGCCTGGGCTTGTCATCGACCACCAGGGCCGACTCGGTGTCGATTTCGGCGACATAAATACCTTCGGCGGTCTGCTCGGTGATGTAGACGAAACGTGACTGGAATTGTTTGACCAGTTTTGCCCGCAGGTCACCAAGTACAAATAACGCATGCATGTCGAGATTACTTACTGCCAAGGAAACATCCCCATTTTTGAAAAAGACCCGCCCTGCGCAAAGGACGGACCACGAGAACCCGTACCGACTGTAGTGTCGTAATGGACCTGTCACTGAAATTCGAAATGAACGGCGCGCCCCTGTCCCGGGCCGAGAGCAGACTAAAGGTTGCCGCTCTCGCCGTCTTTCCCGGGGGGTCGCCAGAGGCTGAAGGAAAACGCCACTCTGAGCATCGGAAAAGATGGGACTACTAACTTTAGGGAAATTTCTCACTTAAAAAAGCATTTTTCTGACATCGAGCCCAAAAAAAATTGCTTTAGATAGGCGCAACCGTCCACACGACGCTGCCGATTCTAGAGCAGCCGAAGGCGTGGAGACTACTCGAAGTACCCGGCAATTCGTCGGTAAACCATGAAAAGGAATTCACAATGGCCACTTTCACCACCCACGCCCCATGCATCGTTGAACCAGCCAACAGCCCTGACGGAGCCGATTGCCTGCCAATTTCGTTGATTCAACCGCGTTATCGGGTCGTCTTGGCCGGCAAGTGTTTTTTTCACATTGAAGAAACATCGACTGGACGTGTAAGAGGATTCCGCACCGACCATAACGAGGCCTGCTACCTGGCCAGGCGCCTCGAAAACAGCGCCTGAAACGCATATGTGCCCGTCCATGACTTAACTCAGCCGCCGACAGGCAACTGCTGCCATACTGCCCGCCCAGCGAAGACCGTCGTGAATCGGCGGTTCGCGCACCCATAATGGTTTCGAGGAGAAGGCGCGACGTGACGGAATTTGATATTGGCGAGTTTTTTATCCGGGGCGAAGCCAGAGAAATCGAAGGCGAGTTCCAGGCCGTCATCGTGATGCGTGCCAAGCCACCGTTGACCACCGTCAGTTGCCACCAGGTGGAAAAGGATCGCTGGTTCAAGACTTCGCAGCTCGCGGCCGAGGCGGCCAGGGAAGCAGCCAGGGCGTTGAAGGCCGCCGTGGATGAAGGGGCCTTGAAAGCCTGATTCCAATCGAACTCCTGGTGACCGCTTGCCTCAGATAAAGGTAAGCCCCGAGGCGCCACGACGGCGCCCCCACCCAAAGGAGACTTCCATGGAACAACCTTCTCACGAACTCAGCACCTTGTTCGACCAACTCGGCCTGCCCTCGGACGGCAGCGCCATCGACGATTTCATCGTCGCACACCCATTGGCCCCGGAGATCAAGCTGGTGGAGGCCGACTTCTGGTCGGACCAGCAAAAAGACCTGCTGCGCGAATGGCTGCTGGCCGACGGCGAAGAGGCGGTGCTGGTGGATCAACTGAACGTGCGGCTGCACGACGGTAAATAGCAGCCAGACCTTTGGCCAGGAACAAGACAGCTATAGCAGCCAGGACCTTTGATTGAGTGCAAGGCAGCTCTTGTGGCGAGGGAGCTTGCTCCCGCTGGGGTGCGCCCCGTAGGAGCTGCGTAGGAGCTGTCGAGTGCAACGAGGCTGCGATCTTTCCCCAGACACTTGGATCCCAAGCGAAAGCTCAAAAGATCGCAGCCTTCGGCAGCTCCTACACAAGCCCAGCGGGAGCAAGCTCCCTCGCCACAGGGTTGCAGTGCAGGCCAGGTGCCTTGCGCTGAGGCCTAACGCGGCTTCTCGGGTTTGTAGCCCAACCGCAAGCCTCCCCAATGACGGCCCTTGAGCATGATCGGTACGGAAAGATCGTGCATCAACTCCCCCGTGTCCCGGGTGTAAGTCTGGAGCAATACGGGTTGCTGGTGGCTGCCGCAACGAATCCCGGTGCGATCGGAGAATTTGCGCTTGGTGCGATTATTCAGCGTGTCCACCTGGGGATCGCCGGTCAGTGGCTGGCTGAACGCCTTGTTGTGAGTCGGCACGTAGCCCTGCTGGGTGCAGGCAATCGCAAACACCAACCCCTCGTGGCGGGCCAGCAACGGCTCCTGGATCGCCGGCAGGACCTGGTCGGTGTAACGGTCGAAACGGGTCTGGAACTTGGCCGGTTGGGTATTGGGGATCGGCTGGTAGTTACGGTCGAACAAGTCCTCAAGGCTGACACGGCCCTGGTCGATGTCGGCCTCGAACTGCGCGGCGATCTGGCTCGCCCCTTCCCGCGCCAGGTCGTAGACCCGTTGGTGATAATCGTCGAGCCCCACCTCGGCCAGGCGTTCGCTGATGGTTTCGGCCTGGCCTTCCATCTGCACCGCCGCCTCGGCCAGGCGCTGGGTCTGCTGGTCGCTGATGGACAGGTCGCTGCGCATCTGCTCGATGGCGTGGAACAGGCTGTCGAGTTGTTCGCGGTTGGTGTCGGTGCCCTGGGCGATGGCGCTGACCTGGGTCTCGACCCCTTCTGCAAGCCTGGCAATGTTTTCCAGGTGCTGGCCGGTGTGCTCCACCTGCTGCACGCCGCTGTCCAGGTCAGCGGCCAATTGACGGATCTGCTCCACCACCTGGGTCGTGCGCTGCTGGATGTCGGCCACCATCACCCCGACTTCGCCGGTCGCCGCGGCGGTGCGCCCGGCCAGGCCGCGGACCTCATCGGCCACCACCGCGAACCCACGGCCATGCTCACCGGCCCGGGCCGCCTCGATGGCCGCGTTCAACGCCAGCAGGTTGGTCTGGCTGGCAATCGATTGGATCACCAGGCTGACTCGCTGGATTTCATCGCTGCGTACGCTCAAGGCTTCGATCAACTCACGGCTGTCATTGGCGCGCTGGCTGAGCTGGTGCATGCGGCTGATGGACTCCACCAGTTCGCTGCGCCCGGCCACGCTGCTGCGATGGGCCTCGCTGGCAGCGCCCAAGGCCTGCTGGCTGAGTTGCGAAGTGGCCTGTTCAGTGGCGATCATCGATTCGGCATTGCTGACGATCTGCGCCGCTGCATCGAGTTGGGACTGGACCTTGCCGGCCAGTTGCTTGACCGAATAGGCGACGCCGGCCGCCGACAGCGCGTTATGGCTGGTGGTGTAGGACAGGTCGCGGGTCAGCTCGGCCAATGTGTCGGTCGCGGCTGCGGGTGCCGCGGCCACGGGCGAACGCAGGCGCGGCAACCAGACGATGAGCATGACCAGCGGCAGGCCCAGGTACAGCGACCAGCCGCCCAGGGCCATGCCGCACAGCAGCAAGGCCAGGGCGAGGCTCTGCAAGGTCGGCGTCAGCCAGCGCGCCGCGCCTTTTGTCACAGGTTCCGAGGCCGGCACCGCACCCGCCAGCGTTCCGTCTGTCGCCATGTTCGTCACCCACACTCTCGTTGTTATGACCGCATTAAACGCCACTACCGAGCCATTATCCATGGTCCATTAGTCGTGTTCTTGCAGCAGGTCAACGGAAGTAGACGAACAGCCACGGGCGAAAGCAAAAGATCGCGGCCTTCGTCAAAAGGTCGCGATCTTTTTTTGGAAAACGCGAATCAGGCCTGACGCTGGTGCTTGTCGATCTGTTCGTGACGTTCCTGGGCTTCGATGCAGTACTTGGTGGTCGGGCTGATCAGCAGGCGCTTGAGGCCGATCGGCTCGCCGCTGTCGTCGCACCAGCCGAAGCTGTCGTCGTTGATGCGGTCCAGGGCCTGCTCCAGTTGAGGCAGCATGCGCTGGTCGCGATCGATGGCGTTGACCAGCCAGGTACGCTCTTCTTCTACGGAAGCAGCGTCCGCCGGGTCGGCCGGGGTGTCCAGGCTTTCAATGGCGATTCGGTTCTGTTCGATGCGCTCGTGGGTTTCGACCTTCATGTTCTGCAACAGCTTGGTGAAGAAAGCCAGCTGCTCGGCATTCATGTAGTCATCCGCCGGCATGGCCAGCAACTTTTCCTTTGTCATTGATTTCTCTATAAAAAAACGTGCATTAAGGCGAATTATGGAGCGTCCCGCAGCGCAGCTGCCACGCTCATCGGGAAAGGCGCCGTCTATTCCAAGCGCCACCCGGCACTCAATTTACGAGGGGCGGCAGTCTAAGGCCGAGTCGAGGCCTCAGCAACTGAAAACATAGGGAAAATGTCCGACAACCCCCTCAAATGTTCTCTGACAGGCTTTTGGCAGTCATCGGAGTGCGTTTATAACAAGAAATTCGGTGCAATAGCTGTATTAAGAAGACAAATGGCAACGCCACGCGGGTCAGGCGTGGCGCTTTGTCGCAACCTCAGGGGATCAACGCTTGAGTTTGCGCTTGTTGCGGTACTGGTCGATGACCACTGCCACGACGATGATCAAGCCCTTGATGATGTCCTGGATATAGGCATCGACACCGACG
>NZ_JACNDD010000071.1:0-33136 GCF_017351395.1 Pseudomonas sp. FW305-28 | reverse complement strand
AAGCTCGCTCCCACAGGGAATGAAGCCCACTTAAGCCCGCGACTCGACGCCCAGTTCATCCCACACCGACTCAGCCAGGTGGAAGGTGGCGTTGGCTGCCGGGATGCCGCAGTAGATGGCGCTCTGCATGATCACTTCCTTGATCTCGCTGCGGCTCACGCCGTTGTTGGCGGCGGCGCGCAGGTGCAGCTTGAGTTCTTCGGCGCGGTTCATGCCGATCAGCATAGCGATGGTGATCAGGCTGCGGGTATGGCGCGGCAGGCCTGGGCGGGTCCAGATGTCGCCCCAGGCATGGCGGGTGATCATCTCCTGGAATTCGCTGTTGAACTCGGTCAGGGCATCGAGGCTGCGGTCGACGTGGGCATCGCCCAGTACCGCGCGGCGTACTTGCATGCCTTCATCGTAACGTTGTTTCTCGTCCACAAAGAACTCCTCAGACGCGGCTGGAATCAAGCAGGAAATCCAGCACCCGGGTGCTGAACGCAGCGCCGGCCTGGACGTTGGACAGGTGCGCGGCGTAGAACTCGGCGTACTCGGCCCCACTGACCCGCTCCAGGATGAAGTGCCCACCCGACGGTGGTGTCACCGCGTCTTCGGTGCCGGCGATCACCAGCAGCGGCACACGGATCAACGACAATTGCTCACGAAAATCGGCATCACGCACGGCCGCGCAGTTGGCCGCGTAGCCCTGGGGCGATGTGGCAGCGAGCATGTCGGTGATTTTCTTCACCTTCGCAGGATGAGCCTCGGAAAAATCCGCGGTAAACCAGCGGGCGATCGAAGCATCACGCAACGCCACCATCGCATCCTTGCCGTCGCGCAGCACGGTTTCGATGCGCGGGTTCCACACCGACGGGTCGCCGATCTTGGCAGCGGTGTTGCACACCACCAGTTTGTGCAGGCGCTCGCCGGCATTGATCCCCAGCCACTGGCCAATCAGCCCGCCCATGGACAAGCCACAGAAATGCACCTTATCGATGTTCAACTGATCGAGCATCGCCAGCACGTCGCGTCCGAGCTGCTCGATGCTGTAGGGGCCTTCGGTGACCAGCGATTGACCATGGCCGCGAGTGTCGAAACGCAGCACACGAAAGTGTTCGCTGAAGGCCGCGACCTGCTCATCCCACATGTGCAAATCAGTGCCCAGTGAGTTGGAGAGCACCAGCACCGGGGCGTCTTGCGTCCCGTCCAGTCGCCGCTCATCAAAACAATAGTTCAGATCGCCCTCGGCGAGTTTGACGAATCCCACAACAATCTCCTTTCAGGCGTTCAAGGCAAGGTGTTCGGCCACGGCTCGGACGACCCAGGTCTGGGCTTGTCCGAGGTAGTGCGCCGGGTCGAGCAGATGATCAATCTCGGTTGCCGATAGCTGCGCGGTGACCTGGGGTTCGTCTCCCAGCACCTCGCGTAGATGCCGCTGTTCGGCCACGGCGCGCTTGCAACATTGCTCCAGCAAATGATGGGCGGTATCGCGCCCGACACGCTGGGCCAGGACAATGCTGACGGCTTCGGCCAGCACCAACCCTTGGGTCAATTCCAGATTGCGGGCCATGCGCGCCGCATCCACTTCCAGCCCTTCGGCCAGCAGTCGCGCCTGTTGCAAGGCACCGGAGACCAGGCAGCAGATTTCCGGCAAGGTTTCCCATTCGGCGTGCCACAGGCCCAGGCTGCGCTCGTGTTCCTGGGGCATGGCGCTGAACAGCGTCGACAACAAACCAGGTACTCGCGTCGCCGCACCGATCAACACCGCCGCGCCCACCGGGTTGCGCTTGTGGGGCATGGTGGACGAACCGCCCTTGCCCGGCGCCGAAGGCTCGAACGCTTCACCGGCCTCGGTCTGCATCAACAGGCTGATATCACGGCCCAGTTTGCCCAGGCTGCCGGCGATCAACCCCAGCACCGCGCCAAACTCCACCAAACGATCGCGCTGGGTGTGCCACGGCTGCTCGGGCAGGGTCAGTTGCAGTTCGGCGGCCAAGGCTTCGGCGACGGGCAAGGCGTGTTCACCCAAGGCGGCGAGGGTTCCGGAAGCACCGCCAAATTGCAGCACCAGCAAGCGTGGCTTGAGTTCTTTCAAGCGTTGGCGACTGCGGGTGATCGCCCCCAGCCAACCGGCGATTTTCATCCCCAGGGTCACCGGCGTGGCGTGCTGCAGCCAGGTGCGTCCGGCCAGCGGTGTGGTGGCGTAGCGTTCGGCTTGTCGGGCCAGGATGGCGGCCAGTTGCGCCAACTCGCCCTCGATCAGGCCCAACGCCTGGCGCAGTTGCAGCACCAGCCCGCTGTCCATCACGTCCTGGCTGGTGGCGCCCAAGTGCACGTAGCGCTCGGCTTCGGCATCCTCGGCGGCGATGCGCTTGCCCAACGCCTTGACCAACGGAATTGCCGAATTACCAGCGCTGGCGATTGCTTCGCTCAACGTCGAAAAATCATAAAACTCGGCGCGACAGGCCTTTTCGATCGACGCCACGGCACTTTGCGGAATCAAGCCCACCCGCGCCTCGGCCCGGGCCAAAGCGGCTTCGACATCCAGCATGGCCTGGACCCGCCCCGCATCGCAGAACACCTCGCGCATGTCGCGGGCGGTGAAGTAGGCATCGAACAGCTGATTGCCCGGTCGTTCGCTCATAAACAGTCCTTGGGTGCGCCGGCCTCACGGCCGGGCGCGGTTGGGTCAAAGGTCGTGGTGCAAATACGCCGGTTGCTTGGGCAGGCGCAGGCTGAACAGGAATGCCACGACCATCATCACCGTGACATACCAATAAAAAGCGTTTTCCATGCCTTGGGCTTTCAGGCTCAAGGCGACGTATTCGGCCGATCCGCCAAAAATCGCATTGGCCACCGCATAGGCCAACCCTACTCCCAGCGCTCGCACTTCAGGTGGAAACATCTCGGCTTTCACCAGGCCACTGATGGAGGTGTAGAAACTGACGATTGCCAGCGCCAGCGTGATCAGGATAAACGCCAGGAACGGGCTGCTGATGCTTTTGAGGGTCAGCAGGATCGGCACCGTGCACAACGCCCCCAGGCCACCGAACCAAAGCATGGAATTACGCCGGCCGATCTTGTCCGCCAGCATGCCGAACAGTGGCTGCATACACATATAGAGAAACAGCGCGCCGGTCATGATGTAGCTGGCGGTCTTGGCGTGCAGGCCGGCGGTGTTCACCAGGTATTTCTGCATGTACGTGGTGAAGGTATAGAAAATCAACGAACCGCCGGCGGTGTAGCCCAGCACGGTGACGAACGCGGCCTTGTGGTCGCGAAACAGCGCCGCGATGCTGCCAGCATCCTTGTTCTCACGCATTTCCTTGCTGCTGGTTTCCTTCAGGGACCGCCGCAGGAATAGCGAAATCAATGCGGCCACGGCGCCGACCACGAACGGGATCCGCCAGCCGTAGGCACGCAGTTCGTCTTCGTTGAGAAACTGTTGCAGGATCACCACCAGCGACACCGCCAGCAGTTGCCCACCGATCAACGTCACGTACTGGAACGAGGCGAAGAAACCGCGCTGGCCCTTGAGGGCGACTTCGCTCATGTAGGTGGCGGTGGTGCCGTATTCGCCGCCCACCGACAGGCCCTGCAGCAAACGCGCGAACAACAGCAGCACCGGCGCCCAGACGCCGATGTCCTTGTAGGTGGGCAGGCAGGCAATGAGCAACGAGCCGAAACACATCATCAGCACCGAGATCATCATCGAATTCTTGCGCCCGTGACGATCCGCCACCCGGCCGAAAATCCAGCCACCGATGGGTCGCATCAGGAACCCGGCGGCGAACACACCGGCCGTGTTGACCAGTTGCACCGTCGGGTTGTCGGACGGAAAGAACGCCGGCGCGAAATAAATCGCGCAGAACGCGTAGACGTAGAAGTCGAACCATTCGACCAGGTTGCCGGATGAAGCACCGACGATGGCGAAGATGCGCTTGCTGCGTTCTTCGCCGGTGTAGTGGCTGATGATTGGGGTGGCCATGGATTATTCACTCGTTGGGGAATGGACAAAGTCTAGACACACTTCGTAACAATCCCGTTCCACAAACAGTCTTTCAAACGGTAGCGCCTATAGCGCCGCCATCGCGAGCAAGCTCGCTCCCACAGGGTTCATGCCATTGCTGTGGTCCTGTGGGTTCATACACTTCTGGGCTGGGTTCATATCCCCTGTGGCGAGGGAGCTTGCTCCCGCTGGCTTGCCCCGTAGGAGCTGTCGAGCGAAGCGAGGCTGCGATCTTTCCACAAGCGCTTGAGTCCCAAATGAAAGATCAAAAGATCGCAGGCTTCGCCAGCTCCTACAAAACCAGCGGGAGCAAGCTCCCTCGCCACAGGAAAATCATGACTCAGTAATCGAAGAACACCGTCTCGGCATCTGTGCCCTGAAGGATCACGTTCCACTGGTACACGCCCGACGCATCAGGCTTGGCCACGATTGTGCCGCGACGTTCTTCGGGGACGCAGGCCAGCAGCGGGTCGGTTTCGTTGGCCTGTTCGCCGTCGAAATAGATGCGCGTGAGCAAATGCTTGACCAGCCCGCGAGCGAACACCAGCACCACCAGGTGCGGTGCCTGAGTCGTGCCTGCCAGCCCCGGTACGGTGCCCGGCTTGATGGTGGTGAAGCGAAAACGCCCTTCGGCATCTACCGGCACTCGGCCAAAGCCTTCGAAATGCGGGTCCAGGGGTTTGTCCTGGTCGTCTTCCGGGTGGGCGTATTTGCCGGCGGCGTTCGCCTGCCAGACTTCCAGCATCGCGTCGTTGACGAACTGACCATTGCCGTCGACCACCTGCCCGGTGATCGCCACGCGTTGGCCGAGGGTTTCGGCGACAGTCAGGTCTTCGCGGTTCAGCCAGGTCAGGCCGATGTGGTAGTACGGGCCAACGGTGTGGGACGTGGTGGCGGTGAGCGTCATCTTATTTCTCCATCGGCGTGGCATCGCGGCCGCGCAAGACGATGTCCCAGCGATAACCGAGGGCGTAGTTAGGGATGGTTTTTTCCAGGTCGAAACTGGAAATCAGGCGTTCCTTGGCACTCGTGTCCGGCACGCAGTTGTAGATCGGGTCGTACTCCAGCAACGGATCGCCAGGAAAGTACATCTGCGTCACCAGGCGCGTCAGGATGCTCGGCCCGAACAGGGAGAAATGGATATGCGCCGGGCGCCAGGCATTGTGATGGTTGCCCCAAGGGTAGGCGCCAGGCTTGATGGTCTGGAACTGATACCAACCATCAGCATCGGTGACAGTGCGACCGGTGCCGGTGAAATTCGGGTCCAGCGGCGCGTCGTGGTTGTCACGGTCATGGTTGTAGCGACCGGCGGCGTTGGCCTGCCAGATTTCCACCAGGATGCCCGGCACCGGCTGACCGTGCTCATCCAGCACGCGCCCGTGAATGATGATCCGTTCACCCAGTGGCTCGCCGGCATGCTGGGCGGTCAGGTCGTAGTCCTTTTCCTGCACGCGGTCGGCGCCGACAGTCGGACCGGTGATTTCCGACAACGAATGCGGCAGGAACACCAATGGCTTGGACGGCGAGCGCAGGTTGGTGGACTGGTACGGCGGGTGCAGATACTCCGGCTGGGTGCCCGCTTGGGGGCGACGATAACCAGGCTTGTCAGTCATGAAGCATTCCTCGGTTTCTTATTAGTAGAGCGACGCGTCAGACGCGTTCGATGGCCAATGCCAGACCCTGGCCGACGCCGACACACATGGTCGCCAGGCCTTTCTTGCCGCCGGTCTTTTCCAGATGGTGCAACGCCGTCATCACCAAACGCGCCCCACTCATACCCAGCGGATGGCCGAGGGCAATGGCGCCGCCGTTCGGGTTGACCTGCGGCGCATCGTCCGCCAGCCCCAAATCACGCAGCACCGCCAGGCCCTGGCTGGCAAACGCTTCATTGAGTTCGATCACATCGAAATCGGCGACCGCCAGGCCCAGGCGCTCAGTGAGCTTACGTACCGCCGGTACCGGGCCGATGCCCATCACCCGTGGAGCGACGCCGGCACTGGCCATGCCCAGCACTTTGCCGCGAGGCGTCAGGCCATGTTTTTTCACCGCCTCGGCCGAGGCCAGGATCAGCGCCGCTGCGCCGTCGTTCACGCCGGATGCGTTGCCGGCGGTGACGGTCTTGTCCGGCCCGTTGACCGGCTTGAGTTTGCTCAAGGTCTCCAACGTGGTGTCGGCGCGAGGATGCTCGTCCTGCTCGACCACGGTTTCGCCTTTCTTATGGGCGATGCGCACCGGCACGATTTCTTCGGCGAAAAAACCCGCCGCCTGGGCCGCCGCCGTGCGCTGTTGGCTGCGCAAGGCGAAAGCGTCCTGGTCGGCGCGGGACACGGCGTAATCGTCGGCCACGTTGTCCGCCGTCTGTGGCATCGCGTCCACACCGTACTGGGCTTTCATCAACGGGTTGATGAAGCGCCAGCCGATAGTGGTGTCTTCCAGCTTCATGTTGCGGGAGAACGCGGTGTCAGCCTTGCCCATCACGAACGGCGCACGGGACATCGACTCCACACCGCCCGCGATCGCCAGTTCCATTTCGCCGCTGGCGATGGCGCGGAACGCGGTGCCGATGGCGTCCATGCCCGAGGCGCAAAGACGATTGAGGGTCACACCGGGAATGCTCTGCGGCAGGCCCGCCAACAGCAGCGCCATGCGCGCCACGTTGCGGTTGTCTTCGCCAGCCTGGTTGGCGCAGCCGAGGAACACCTCGTCCACCGCGTTCCAGTCCACCGATGGGTTGCGTTCCATCAGCGCCTTGATCGGCACAGCCGCCAGGTCATCGGCGCGGACCGCGGACAAACCGCCGCCAAACCGACCGATGGGGGTTCGAATCGCATCACAGATATAAACGTCGCGCATCAGGCTTCTCCCGGTGCCTGGCCGTGGGCCGCCGCGGTGCGAGCTTCAAGGTCGCGCAGTGCACGCAGCTCCACCTCGGTCGGCTCGGCGGTGGTTTGCACCTGGTCGGCGAAACGGATCGCCCACCCGGTGGCCGCAATGACTTGCTCGCGGGTCACGCCGGGGTGCAGCGCGGTGACCACGAATTCGTGGCTGCCGGCTTCCGGTTCCATGATGCACAAGTCGGTGATGATGCCCACGGGCCCTGCGCCCGGCAGACCGAGACGCTTGCGCGAATCGCCACCTTCACCATGGCCGACCGAGGTGATGAAATCCAGCTTGTCGACAAACGAACGCGCCGACTGCTTGAGGATGATCAACACGCTCTTGGCCGAGCCGGCGATTTCCGGTGCGCCACCGGCACCCGGCAGGCGGACTTTCGGCTGATGGTAGTCGCCCACCACCGTGGTGTTGATGTTGCCGAAACGGTCGACCTGGGCCGCGCCAAGGAAACCGACGTCGATACGCCCGCCCTGCAGCCAGTAGCGAAAAATCTCACCGGTCGGTACGACGGTATCGGCGGTTTCCGCCAGCTCACCGTCGCCGATGGACAGCGGCAGCACGCTGGGCTTGGCACCGATCGGGCCGGATTCGTAGATCAGCACGACGTCCGGCGACGAGGTCAACCGCGCCAGGTTCGCCGCTTTCGACGGCAGACCGATGCCAACGAAGCACACGGCATTGTTTTTCAAGCGACGCGCCGCGGCGACGGTCATCATTTCGTTGGTGGAGTAGGTCATGGTTTCACCTGCGAAGCAGCTGCCAGTCTGGCCTGGAATTCACTGAAATCCCGAGTGCCGTGGATGTATTCGTTGATCCATGCGGTAAATGTCTCACGGTCCCGAGCGATCGGATCCCACGCCTGATAAAAGCGATTGTCACGCTCGGTGTAGCCGTGGGCGTAGGACGGATGGGCGCCGCCCGGTACGTGGCACACCGCGCTCAACGCCCAGGTCGGCAGGACGCAGGCGTTCATCGGCGCATTCAGGTCGTCGACGATTTCTTCCACGGTGACGATGCAACGCTTGGCGGCCAGGGCGGCTTCTTTCTGCACACCGAGAATGCCCCACAGCAGCACGTTGCCCTTGCGGTCGGCTTTCTGGGCGTGGATCACCGTGATATCAGGGCGCACCGAAGGCACGGCGGCCAATACTTCACCGGTGAAGGGACAGGTTACGCTCTTGATCAGCGGGTTGACCTTCGGCAGGTCGGAGCCGGCGTAAGCCCGCAACACCGCGAATGGCAGGCCGGAGGCGCCGGCGACGTAGGCGTTGGCCAGGTCGGCGTGGCTGTGCTCCTCAATCTCCAGTGGGTGCGGCCATTGTTTCTCCACGGCATCGCGCAAGCGGTGCAGCGACCCGACGCCAGGGTTGCCGCCCCAGGAGAAAATCAATTTGCGAGCACAACCGGCGCCGATCAACTGGTCATAGATCAGGTCAGGTGTCATGCGCACCAGGGTGAGGTTTTTCTTGCCCTGGCGAATGATTTCATGACCCGCCGCCGTAGGAATCAGGTGAGTGAAGCCTTCGAGCGCGACGGTATCGCCGTCGTTGACGAATTGCTTCACCGCGTCGTGCAGCGAAAGGATTTCAGCCATGGGGCAGGCTCCCGTTTTCCAGTAGACCGACATGAAGAAAAAAGGCGCGAGGTTAAGCGCCGGAGTGACTGAAGATTAAGCTGCGGGAAAAGGCCAAACAATCCGATAATCGACTGAGTGTTCGTTTATCGAACGGATTGTTGTTTGGCTATCGATATATCCCAGTACACAGAGATCCCTGTGGGAGCGAGCTTGCTCGCGATGGCGGTGGATCAGACAGGCATCACCCGCTGACACATTGCTATAGCGAGCAAGCTCGCTCCCACCGGGTTACTTACAGGCTTAAGCCCTGGCTCAGGTCGCATCCGCATGACTGACCATGCCTTTGATCACCACCGCCGCGGTCGCCAGGGCCGCCGGAATGACCAGGGCCGTCAGGACCTGCTCGAAGTTCCACCCCAGGCCCAGCAGGGTCGCGCCCATCCAGGCCCCGAGGATCGCCCCGAAGCGACCGATACCCAGCATCCACGAGACACCGGTGGCCCGGCCCTGGGTCGGATAGAAACGCGCCGCCAGGGAAGGCATCGCCGATTGCGCGCCGTTGACACACATGCCGGCCACCAACACCAGTGTGGCGAGCAAGGTGATGTTGCCCAGGCTCTGCCCCACCGCGTAGGCAAACAACCCGGCCATCAGATAGAAAAGGCCGATGACCTTGTGCGGATTGAACCGGTCCATCGCCCAACCGACGAAGACGGCGCTCAACACACCACCGAATTGAAACAACGCGCCGATAAACGCGGCCTGTTCCATGCTCGCGCCGCTGTCGCGCATCAAGGTCGGCAGCCAACTGGTCAGCAGGTAGACGATCACCAGTCCCATGAAATAGGTCAGCCACAGCAGCAAGGTGCCGGCGCTGTAGGTGCCGGAGAAAATCACCGCCAGCACGTTGCGGGCTTTCACGGTTTTCTGTTCCGGCACGCTAAAGCTCGTCGCTTGGGCAACCGTGTGTGGCTCGATCGGTGCCAGGGTCTTGCGCACTTTGTCGGTACCGCGATTGCGCACCACCAGGTAACGCGCCGATTCCGGCAGCCAGAACAGCAACACCACTGCCAGGATCAACGGCAGGACCCCACCAATCAGCAACAGGCTGTGCCAACCAAACGCCGGTATCAGCTTGGCGGAGATAAACCCGCCGCCAGCCATGCCCAGGTTGAAACCGCAGAACATGCTGGTCACCAGCAGGGACTTCTTGCGTTCCGGGGTGTATTCCGAGAGCAAGGTGGTGGCGTTCGGCATCCCGGCGCCCAAGCCCAAGCCGGTCAGGAAACGCAATACCAGCAATTGATCGACGTTGGTGCTGTAGGCCGACGCCAGGCTGAACGCGCCAAACAGCAGGACCGCGCCCACCAGTACGACTTTTCGCCCGAAGCGGTCAGCCAGCGGCCCGGAGCCCAGCGCGCCGAACACCATGCCGATCAGCGCAGCGCTCATCACCGGGCCGAGACTGGCGCGATCGATACCCCAGTCCTGGGACAAGGCCGGGGCGATAAACCCCATGGCGGCAGTATCGAGGCCGTCGAGGAACACAATCAGGAAACAGAGGATCACCACCCGCCACTGATAGCGCGAAATGGGCTGGGCATTGATGAAGGACTGCACATCGAGGCAGTGGCCTACGGAGGTCTGAGGCTGGTTCATTTTATTTTTATTCCACGCAAGAAACGCAGGCGAACGAATCAGAGACCGGCGAAACACGCCGGATGACGCTGCGCGACATTAATGAGGCCAGGCAAATACCGTCAATTCATCGCCGCCGACTGTGTGCGTTTATCGAACAGCTTAAGTGAACAGTTGCGCGCTCAGGTCGCGACTGGCCCCCAGCAGGCCTGGCAGGAAGCGCTGTTCCAGCTCATTGCGACTGACCCGCCCGGCATGGGTACTGACGTTGAGCGCGGCCACCACTTGACCAGAAGCGTCGTACACCGGCACGGCAATCGAACGCAGGCCCTGTTCCAGTTCCTGGTCGACGATGCACCAGCCCTGCTGCCGCACCTGTTGCAGGCACTCGAGCAACGCTTCGGGTGTATGCAAAGTGCGGCTGGTCTTGGCTTGCAGGTCGGCGTGGTCGAGGTAGTCGCGCAGCGACGCATCATCCAGCGCCGCCAGGAGAATCCTGCCCATCGAGGTGCAATAGGCTGGCAGGCGCCCGCCCACCGACAGGTCAACCGAAATCAGGCGCTGGGTGGTGGCGGAGCGGGCGATGTAGAGAATGTCGTCGCCTTCGAGCGTGGCCATGTTGCAGGCTTCGTGCAGTTGCTCGCTCATGCGGTCCAGGTACGGCTGGGCAGAAACGGCCAGGGGCGTGGAGGACAGATAGGCGTGACCGAGTGTCAGCACTTTGGGCAGCAGCGAATAGGTGCGCCCGTCCGTGGTGGCGTAGCCAAGCTTGATCAAGGTATGCAGGCAACGTCTGACGGCGGCGCGGGGGATTTCCGTGCGGTGGCTGATCTGGGCGATGGTCAGGTGCCGCTTGCGCTCCTGGAAGGCCTGGACCACCGCCAACCCGCGGGCCAGGGACGTCATGAAATCGGGATCACCGGTCAGGGCCTGGATCCGCTTGGCCGGCGAGGCGACGATCGGTGGCGCTACGGAAGTGAAGGCATTGCGCAATTGGTCGTTCATGTCTGATCCTTCCCCGGGAGTGACGGCTATTCAAGCGGCTGCCCGACGGGCAAGCAAGGGCCGCCGGCCAAGATCGTTCGATTATCGAACCGTCGACCGATAATCGCAATCAGGCCTGGGTCCAATAGCGGCCTGCCGCGAACGCGATCGATAGTAAGTTTGCGGGAAACAGTGACACACGGTTTGACGTGACAACGTTAGCAATATTGAACTTGTCGGCGGGAATGGCATCTGGATAGCGGCATTAGCCGGTATCTTCTGCGAGCGGCAGTACAAGTTGCACATACAAACATGAGTTCACACAACAACAACGCCTTTTACTTTTTCCCGATAGTGTTATTCGGCTGGGCCGCTATAATGCAAAACAGCGACGGTACGGTCGATCGATCGTTCCCGTACGCAGGCATCGTGGTCACGACCCTGGTGCCCGAAGCACCTTCATGGTCGCTTCCCCTGCTTGGCAACAACGCGAAGCCTGATGCTACGTCAGCTGTCAGCTCTGGTGCCGTGGCCGTCTGCATGTCCACATGCAGTGCGTATCACCAGATTCAACTTCATTTAATTTAGGTAGAACTGTGACGAAAGACGAACTGCGCGCGGAACTTGAGCGCCAGGAACAACGTTACAAGGAAGTTTACGGCGGGGAGGTCACCACCTACGCCGCGCAACCTGAACCGGAACGCAAACCCTGGCGTAAGCGCGCCACCGTTCAGGACCAGGCCTTCACCCAGGAACTTCAGAAAATGGAAAAAGAACTCAAAGCCGAAGAGCAGTGACGCTCCGGGCCCGATGTTCTTGTGAAGAGGTCTCCGGTCGCCACGCTGGCCGGAAGCCATAGCGCACGCCCGCCATGAGCGGGCCGCCATCCGCTCTCCGTCCGACAATCGGGAAGGGTCATGGCCGACCTCCTTTTCAGATATTTCATACAATTTCTCGAGGCGTCCTACGGTTGACGGCGATCCTGGCCGGATGCGCTTTGCGCCCCTGAATCAAGGGGTTACGTACCCCTTGGAAAACCTCGCGCTTGAGGCTTTCCTACAAATTATTTCGTTGAAGAATGTTACCGATGAGCAGGCAGTGCATCGATTACCGAGGTTTTCTGGCATAATCGCGCCCCCTTACGACCGGGTCAGAAAACCTTCATGATCGATTTATTCAGCGGACTGGATGCTTGGGTGCTTGTGAGCCTCTTGCTCGCCCTGGCTTTTGTCCTCGCCTTCGAGTTCATCAACGGCTTTCATGACACCGCTAACGCGGTTGCCACTGTTATCTACACCAAGGCTATGCCGCCTCACCTGGCGGTGTTCTTTTCCGGTGTGTTCAATTTCCTCGGTGTGCTGCTGGGCGGCGTGGGGGTGGCGTACGCCATCGTTCACCTGCTGCCCGTGGAGCTGCTGATCAATGTGAACACCGGACACGGGCTGGCCATGGTGTTTTCGCTGCTCGCAGCGGCCATTACCTGGAACCTGGGCACCTGGTACTTCGGTATCCCGGCATCCAGTTCCCACACGTTGATCGGTTCGATCCTCGGCGTAGGCCTGGCCAACGCGCTGATCAACGATATCCCGTTGGCCGATGGGGTGAACTGGCAGAAGGCGATCGATATCGGCGCCTCCCTGGTGTTCTCGCCCATGGCCGGTTTCCTGATCGCCGCCCTGGTGCTGATCGGCCTGAAATGGTGGCGCCCGCTGTCGAAGATGCACAAGACACCGGAACAGCGCCGCCAGATCGACGACAAGAAGCACCCGCCGTTCTGGAATCGCCTGGTCCTGGTGATCTCGGCCATGGCCGTCAGCTTTGTCCACGGTTCCAACGATGGCCAGAAAGGTATCGGCCTGATCATGCTGGTGCTGATCGGTATCGTGCCGGCGCAGTTCGTACTCGACCTGGGCAGCACCACCTACCAGATCGAACGGACCCGAGACGCGACGCTGCACCTGAGCCAGTTCTACCAACGCAACAACGAGTCCCTGGGTGAATTCCTGGCGCTGGGCAAAAGTGTGGAAGGCGATCTGCCGGAGAAATTCCGCTGCAACCCGCAACAGACCGAACCGACCATCAATGCCCTGCTCGACACGCTCAAAGGCGTGGCGGACTACCATTCGCTGCCGTCGGAACGACGCATCGAGGTTCGTCGCTACCTGCTTTGCCTGGACGACACGGCGAAGAAGGTCGGCAAGTTGCCGGGCCTGGCCGCTCGTGAGAAAGACGACCTGAACAAGCTGCGCAAGGACCTGACCGCCACCACCGAGTACGCTCCGTTCTGGGTGATCCTGGCGGTCGCCCTGGCGCTGGGCCTGGGCACCATGATCGGCTGGAAGCGTGTAGTGCTGACCATCGGCGAGAAGATCGGCAAGCAAGGCATGACCTACGCCCAGGGCATGTCGGCGCAGATCACCACGGCGTGCATGATCGGCGCGGCGAACATCTTCAGCCTGCCGGTTTCCACCACCCACGTCCTGTCCTCGGGCGTGGCCGGCACCATGGTCGCCAACAAGAGCGGCCTGCAAGGTGGCACCGTGCGCAACATCCTGCTGGCCTGGGTGCTGACCCTGCCGGCGACGGTGGCCCTGTCGGCCGGGCTGTTCTGGCTGGCATCCAAGGCCCTGGGCAGCTGACTCCTGCGGCTGACAAAAAAGGTGCGACCCTTGCGGTTCGCACCTTTTTTTATGCCCAAAACACCCACCCCATGTGGGAGCGAGCTTGCTCGCGATAGCGTCAGGTCAGTCCATATCAATGGCGGCTGGAGCGCCGCTATCGCGAGCAAGCTCGCTCCCACAATGGTTTTGTGTGGAACTGGGAAAATTTGCCCCAAAAAAAAGGGCGACCGAAGTCGCCCAAAATGCCTTGCGTGCTCGTTGTAGCTGGAAAGACCTACGGTTTTTTCCGCTTGTGTGCGTCTTTCCAGATGAATAATCCGAAACCTGCGAAAAACACGAACATGAGGCCGACCGTCAACACCCCGGCAAACACCACATTATCGAAAAACATGACTGGCCTCCTGGTCTTGCCCCTGTTGCGATGGGTTCAAGGTAACCAATCAGGCCTGGATGAAAATTGACCGGGGTCAATAACGCCCGCGACGGGGCGCAAAGGTGGGGAAATAACTGATCTGCATCAATGGATCGAGGGGGTTCAGCGCTTTTTCGGTTTGTTTTTCGGCTTTTTCTTGGGCTTACCCAACGGCATGGCCTGCTCGAAAGCCTGGCGGACTTCATTGAGGCGTTTTTCGTTGAGGTCGTGAACGCGCTTGGCGCGCTCGGCACTGAGGTCGATCAGCTTGTCGTCTTGGCTCATGGCGTGTGGGCATCGTGCAGTGAATTGCGGATGCGCCCATGATGCGGGCTGTTGGCGGCGTTGACCAGCCTGTGCGTGCAGGCAGGCGCCTGGATCAGATCTGGATATCGACCCACAGGCCCTGGCGCGTCTCGTCGTCTATCAGCGGCACCACTGGCACGGTGTTGTCGGCGTTGAGCTCGGTACCCGGTACGGCGAGGTGTACTTCTGGGTCTTCATCGGCCTCGCGGCGACGACGGTTGCGTTCCTGCTGGCGTCGCTGCTCCTCGCGCAGCAGCAGCGCGGTCTCTTCCGGGTCGCGTTTTTGCAGGTCAATGGTGCTTTCGTTGGAGCTTTGCTGCACCGGGACCACGGGCGGTATGTCCGGTCGCTGGCGAACCGGATCCTGTTGAGCGGTGATGGGTACAGCGCTCAAAGGGAGCATGGGTGGCAACATAAAGTTCTCCTGTCTTCAGGTTGTCGGCGGTTAAAGTGGCAGCTTGAACCGCCGGTCCGAAACTTGTGACCCAGTTGGCAATTGCACCGTTCACCAGGGCCGAGCTTGTTTGATCGCTGGGCAAGCGTAAGTTCCGTGCCGTTGGTAATGAATCAGCGTACGTAAATCCTTTGGTCTGAAGGATCCTTCCGTTAAGATAACCGGCTTTTTCAAGGCGGGAGTCAGGCAGCATGGCGCAGCAGTATCAACCGGGGCAACGCTGGATCAGTGACAGCGAAGCCGAGCTGGGTTTAGGCACCGTTCTGGCACAGGACGGCCGCTTGTTGACCGTGCTCTATCCGGCCACTGGCGACACTCGCCAGTACGCGCTACGGAATGCGCCCCTCACCCGTGTACGGTTTTCGCCGGGCGATGTGATCACTCACTTCGAAGGCTGGAAAATGACCGTGCGCGAGGTCGATGACGTCGATGGCCTGCTGGTCTACCACGGCCTCAACGGGCAGAACGAAGTCGTCACCCTGCCCGAGACTCAACTGTCGAACTTCATCCAGTTCCGCCTGGCCAGCGACCGTTTGTTCGCCGGGCAGATCGACCCGCTGGCCTGGTTCTCCCTGCGCTACCACACCCTGGAACACACCAGTCGCCAGTTGCAATCTTCGCTTTGGGGCCTGGGCGGCGTACGTGCCCAGCCCATTGCCCACCAACTGCACATTGCCCGTGAAGTGGCCGACCGCATTGCGCCGCGGGTGTTGCTGGCCGACGAAGTGGGCCTGGGCAAGACCATCGAGGCCGGCCTGGTCATCCACCGTCAGTTGCTGTCCGGCCGCGCCAACCGCATCCTGATCCTGGTCCCGGAAAACCTCCAGCATCAATGGCTGGTGGAAATGCGCCGGCGCTTCAACCTGCAGGTCGCGCTGTTCGACGAAGAACGCTTCATCGAAAGCGACGCCAGCAACCCGTTCGAAGACACTCAACTGGCCTTGGTGGCGTTGGAGTGGCTGGTGGACGATGAGAAGGCCCAGGACGCGCTGTTCGCCGCCGGCTGGGACCTGATGGTGGTCGACGAGGCCCATCACCTGGTGTGGCACGAAGACCAGGTCAGCCCGCAATACGCCCTGGTCGAGCAGCTGGCCGAAACCATCCCAGGCGTGCTACTACTCACCGCGACCCCGGAACAGCTGGGCCAGGACAGCCACTTCGCCCGCCTGCGCCTGCTGGACCCGAACCGCTTCCATGACCTCAAGGCCTTCCGCGCCGAGAGCGAAAACTATCGCCCGGTGGCCGAAGCCGTGCAGGAGCTGCTGGACAAAGGCCGCCTCTCGCCCGAAGCCCACAAGACCATCCAGGGTTTCCTGGGGAACGAAGGCGAAGCCTTGCTGACCGCCGTCAATGATGGCGATGTCGAAGCCAGCGCCCGCCTGGTGCGCGAACTGCTGGACCGTCACGGCACTGGCCGCGTGCTGTTCCGCAACACCCGCGCCGCTGTGCAGGGCTTCCCCGAGCGCAAGCTGCACGCCTACCCGTTGCCTTGCCCGGACGAATACCTCGAATTGCCGTTGGGCGATCACGCCGAGTTGTACCCGGAAGTCAGCTTCCAGGCCCAGCCGGACGCCAGCGAAGAAGAACGCTGGTGGCGTTTCGACCCGCGGGTCGAGTGGCTGATCGACACCCTGAAGATGCTCAAGCGCACCAAGGTGCTGGTGATCTGTGCCCACGCCGAAACGGCCATGGACCTGGAAGATGCCTTGCGCGTGCGCTCCGGCATCCCGGCCACGGTGTTCCACGAAGGCATGAACATCCTGGAGCGTGACCGTGCGGCGGCCTATTTCGCCGACGAAGAGTTTGGCGCCCAAGTGCTGATCTGCTCGGAAATCGGCAGTGAAGGCCGCAACTTCCAGTTCGCCCATCACCTGGTGCTGTTCGATCTGCCGGCGCACCCGGACCTGCTGGAGCAGCGTATCGGCCGCCTGGACCGGATCGGCCAGAAGCACACCATCGAGCTGCATGTGCCTTACCTGGAAACCAGCCCGCAAGCGCGGCTGTTCCAGTGGTATCACGAAGCCCTGAATGCCTTCCTCAACACCTGCCCGACCGGCAACGCCTTGCAGCACCAGTTCGGCCCGCGCCTGCTGCCCTTGCTGGAAGAAGCCGACGATGGCCAGTGGCAAGCGCTGATCGACGAGGCCCGTGCCGAACGCGAGCGCCTGGAAGCCGAGCTGCACACCGGTCGCGACCGTTTGCTGGAGCTCAACTCCGGCGGTGCCGGTGAAGGCGATGCGCTGGTGGAGGCCATTCTCGAGCAGGACGACCAGTTTGCCCTGCCGATCTATATGGAAACCCTGTTCGACGCCTTTGGTATCGACAGCGAGGACCATTCGGAAAACGCGCTGATCCTCAAGCCGAGCGAAAAAATGCTCGACGCCAGCTTCCCCCTGGGCGACGACGAAGGCGTGACCATCACCTACGACCGCAACCAGGCGCTGTCGCGCGAAGACATGCAGTTCATCACCTGGGAGCACCCGATGGTGCAAGGCGGCATGGACCTGGTGCTGTCCGGCTCCATGGGCAACACCGCGGTGGCGCTGATCAAGAACAAGGCCCTCAAGCCCGGCACCGTGTTGCTGGAGCTGCTCTACGTCAGTGAAGTGGTCGCCCCGCGCTCGCTGCAACTGGGCCGCTACCTGCCGCCGGCCGCCCTGCGCTGCCTGCTGGACGCCAACGGCAACGACCTGGCCGCCCGGGTCTCGTTCGAAACCCTGAACGACCAACTCGAAAGCGTGCCCCGCGCCAGCGCCAACAAGTTCATCCAGGCCCAGCGCGACCAGCTCACGCCACGGATCAACGCTGGCGAAGAGAAGATCGCCCCGCGCCACGCCGAACGCGTGGCCGAGGCCCAGCGTCGCCTGGCCGCCGATACCGACGAGGAACTGGCCCGCCTGACCGCCCTGCAAGCGGTCAACCCGACCGTGCGCGACAGCGAGCTGGTGGCCCTGCGCCAACAGCGCGAGCAAGGCTTGGCGATGCTTGAGAAGGCGGCGTTGCGCCTGGAGGCGATTCGGGTGCTGGTGGCGGGCTGATTGCCGCCGTCTGAAGGCTGTTGGGATTCACCTGTGGCGAGGGAGCTTGCTCCCGCTGGGTTGCGTAGCAGCCCCCTTTTTTGGGGAGCGCTGCGCACTCCAGCGGGAGCAAGCTCCCTCGCCACAATGTCCAGCGCCTCGCATCAAGGACTGTAATACCCCACCGCCACCAGGAAATGCCCGACCTTCTTCAGGTACGCGTGTTTATCCTCGACCTTGCCGGTCACCGGATTCTTCCAGCGGTACTCGTACTCTCCCTCGCCCTGTTTCCCGATCAACGCCAGGATCGGCTCGCCCACCGGTTTGCCATCCGGGTCCTTGACCTTGGCGAAGTCGGTATTGATCAAGCGCAAATTGGTGCCATGGCCGACATAGCGCCGGGTATCGAGGTCGACGACAAAGACATACAAGTCATCCTGCAGGTAACCGCCCTTGAGGGAGTTGACCGCCGTCAGCGTGGCCTTCTCGTTTTTCAGCAGATCATCCGAAGCCTTGTCCAGCAACGCCCTGGCCTGTTCGGCGGAAGCCCGGGGCAGGTAGTAGCCGACAGCCAGGATTCGCTCGCCGACACGCTGGAAATACACATGCTTGCGCTCGACCTTGCCGTCCGCCCAGTTCTGCCAGCGGTACTCGGCTTGCTGGATGCCACTGGCCTCGGGGGTTTTCAAGGCGTCCTTGAAGGCTTTGCGCAAATCCGGCCCCAGCACGTCGGACACGTCCCGCCCGATCAACGCCTGGGACGGCCCGCCGCTGGCGAGCATCACACCCTGGGTATCCACCACGAACACGTAGCGATCCTTGTCGACGAATTCCCCTTGGCGACTGAACGCGGCAAAGGCTTTGTCGCCGTTGTCGTGGTAATAGGCCAAGGCCTTCTCCAGCAGCGCCCGGGCCGCCTGGCCATCGTCCGCCGTGGCCGCCTGGGCCTGAGCCAGCCCCAGCATGAGCATTGCACCCAGCCAGGCCATCCTGTGAAAAAAACCCATGCGTGCGCCCCTCGTTCTTGTTGGTGTTTCAAGAGCGTAGACGGCGTGGGGTGATGTTGGAGTATTCAGGGGATTGCTGGGGAGCCTGGTGAGTCAGTGGGTATTGATATTGACTGACAGGATGTCATCGCGAGCAAGCTCGCTCCCACATTGGAGGGTGCTGACCCTGTGGGAGCGAGCTTGCTCGCGATAGCGGCGGCACATTCAGAAATGATGCGCACTGGCGCGCACAAACGGCTTATTGAGCCCCAGCGCGGAGTTGCTGCTGCAAGTTCTGGATCTGCGCCTGCAAGGTGTTGATGTTACGGGTGACCTGACCGCGGAAGGCGTCGAACTCGGCCGTGTTGCCGCCCTTGTCCTGCTGGCTCTTGAGCACGATCACGTCCTGTTCCAGGCGGTCGATGGCAGAGTTTGAGGTGGCTCTTTTCAGGGCGGTGATGTCAGCACCGATGCTCTTGAGCTGGGCATCCAAGGCACCACCCTCGCCCTGGCTCTTCAGGGCGGTCACTTCAGCCACCAGCGCCTTGACCTGGGCCTGGAGTTCCTTGTTGGACGCTTGCAACTGCGTGTTGGTGTTCTGCTGTTCCGAGGCCTGGGCGATGAGTTGGGCCAGTTCCTTGTCCAGGTCGGCAGAGGGGCCGAACGTGGCCTGCTGTAGTTTGTACTGCTCCTGCAGCTTGCCGTCGAACTGCCGCCCCTGTTCCTGCAGCTTGGTGTCCAACTGTTTGATCTGCAGCTTCAAGGCTTCACTGTCGCTCATGACGTTGGACTGCCCGGCGACCACCTTGCCGGAAATGTCCTGCAAGCGCCCCGCCGCATCCTCACTGATCCGGGCGAAGCTTTCCTGGGTCGCCACCAACTGCTGCTCCATCAGGGAAATCTGCTGGAAGCTCCACCAGGCCAGGAAACCGAATGCACACAGCAGCGCGCCGACCAACGCCCACAGCGGCCCGGTGCTGGCCCCCTTGACCTTGGCCGCGGCAACGGGCGCCGGGCGCGCTTGCACGTGGGGCTGGCGGCTGGGCATGAAATCATCGTCATCGGGAATGTCGGCCCGCATCCGCAGGCTCGGTACATCATCGAAGTCGTCGTTGGCATCGTTACGCATGGGCATGGTTCGACCTTTGGGAAACCGATAATGGCTTGATGCGGCGAGTATAACCCTCTCGCCCGCCGCACCGATTGACCCCGAACCTGGCACTCGGTTCATGATGGGCCGATCAGCGGGCTGTTTGGACACCCCACCAGGCGCAAAATTCATCGAGGGCGGTCCACAGGCTGACCTGCGGATCGTAATCGAGATAATGCCGGGCGCGACTGATATCCAGGGTGAAATTTTTGTTCATGACCTGCATGCCCAGGCGCGACAGCGTCGGTTCGGGGCGGCCCGGCCACAATTTGCAGACACCTTCATTCAGGGCCGCGACGCTGTAAGCCAGACCGTAGGAACGATAACGTCGGACCTGTGGGACTTCCATCTGGCGCATCACATAATTGACCACATCCCACAGCGGAACCGGTGCGCCGTTGCTGATGTTGTAGGCCTTGCCCAAGGCTGAATCGGTGGCCAACAGGCTGCTGAGCAACGCTTCGTTGAGGTTCTGCACACTGGTGAAGTCCACTTTGTTCAACCCGTTGCCGACAATGGCCAGTCGGCCCTTGCGCTGCATTTTCAGCAGGCGCGGGAAAATGCTCATGTCACCGGCGCCGGTCACGAAACGCGGGCGCAGGGCCAGCACTTCGAGGCCGAACTCCTGGGCGCCGAAGACTTTCTGCTCGGCCAGGTACTTGGTGGCGGCGTAAGGGTGCTTGAAGCGCTTGGGCACCTGTTCTTCGGTCAACCCGAGGTGGTCACGGCCGTCGAAGTAAATGGACGGCGAGGACAGATGAACCAGGCGGCGCACCTTCTGCTTGAGACAGGCTTCGACAACATTTTCCGTGACTTGGACATTGCCCTGGTGGAAATCCTGATAGCGGCCCCACAGCCCCACGGAGCCAGCGCAATGCACCACGGCCTCGACATCCAGGCACAGGTCGCGGGCCAGCAGAGGGTCGTTCAGATCGCCTTGGACGAACTGCGCACCACGACGCACCAGGTGTTCCACGCTCTCGGCCCGGCGACCGGTGACCCGTACATCCAGGCCCTGCTCCAGGGCGAAACGCGCAAAGCGCCCGCCAATGAAGCCGCTCGCGCCGGTGACCAAAATCTTCATGCATGCTCCTAAAAATCAGATTCGAGCTACAAGCCACAAGCTTCAAGCCAAGCGCTTTTCACTTACCGCTTGCAGCGTGCTGCTTGCCGCTGCGATCAATCGCTCAGTCAATAAGCCGAGCAACTGCCCACCATTGCGCCAATGATGCCAGTACAGCGGCACATCGATCGGTTTATCTGCCAACAATTCCACCAGCACGCCTCGTTCCAGCTGTTCGCGCACTTGCAGCTCTGGCACCAGCCCCCAGCCCAACCCCACCTCGGCAAGACGGATGAAACCTTCGGACGAGGGACATAAATGATGCTCGAAACCGCCCTCCACGCCCACGGACGCAAGGTAGCGATGCTGCAGGAAATCATCCGGGCCAAACACCAATGCCGGCGTACGAGCCAGTTGATCGGCCCGCACGCCGTCGGGAAAGTGCCGGGCGATGAAGGCCGGGCTGGCCAACGCCCGGTAACGCATCGCCCCCAACAACACGCTGCGAGCCCCCGCCACCGGGCGTTCGCTGGCGCAGACACAGGCCGCCACTTCACCGGCGCGCATGCGTTTGAGGCCCACGGTCTGGTCTTCTACCACCAGGTCGAGCAACAGGTGATGGTCGGCGCAGAAATCTCCCACGGCAGCGGCCCACCAGGTTGCCAGGCTGTCGGCGTTCAAGGCGATGCGCAGACGCTCCGGCAGCCCCTCTTCATCCAGCGCCGGCACCAGGCTCTGCAGGTCGCGCTCGAGCAGCCGCACCTGTTGCACGTGGTTGAGCAACCGACGGCCGATTTCCGTGGGCGCTGGCGGTGTGGCACGCACCAGAACGGGCTGACCGACACGCGCCTCCAGCAACTTGATCCGTTGGGAAATGGCCGATTGCGACAAACCCAGCACTTGGGCCGCGCGCTCGAAACCGGCCTGCTCGACCACGGCAGCCAGGGCAGAAAGCAATTTGTAATCGAACATCAGTTTCTCTAATGAGCAATCAGCAATATTGGTTTTTCTTATACAGCTCGCCACAGGAGAATGGCCAGCAATTCATCAACTGACCGGGGGATAAAACGATGTGGCAAAGCTATGTGAACGGGCTCTTGGTGGCGCTCGGGCTGATCATGGCCATCGGCGCCCAGAACGCATTCGTGCTGGCCCAGAGCCTGCGCCGCGAGCACCACTTGCCGGTCGCGGCGCTGTGCATCGCCTGCGACGCCCTGTTGGTCGCCGCCGGAGTGTTCGGCTTGGCGACCTTGCTGGCCCAGAGTCCGTTGTTGCTGTCGATTGCCCGCTGGGGCGGCGCGGCGTTCCTGCTCTGGTACGGCAGTCTGGCCTTGCGCCGGGCCTGTTCGAAGCAGAGCCTGCAACAGGGTGAGAACCAGGCTGTGCGCTCGCTGCGGGCAGTGTTGCTCAGCGCGCTGGCGGTGACGCTGCTCAACCCCCACGTCTACCTCGACACCGTGCTGCTGATCGGTTCCCTCGGGGCCCAGCAGAGCGTGCCCGGCGCCTATGTGGTGGGCGCGGCCAGTGCCTCGCTGCTGTGGTTCCTCACCCTGGCCATCGGCGCCGCATGGCTGGCTCCCTGGTTGGCCCGTCCAAGCACCTGGCGGATCCTGGACCTGTTGGTGGCGGTGATGATGTTTACCGTGGCGATGCAATTGATTGTCGCCGGCTGATTATTCCAAACCGCTCTGGAACCTCTATTCCACACAGTTGTTGCGTGGTTATGCCGCACCCCCGGTGCTATGATCCGACTCCTGCGCCGCAAAGAGTACAAACTCCCCGGCGCTAGTCTGGCCGCCCGTGATCGGCCTTGCGCTCACCGCAACTGACCTGATTAGGAGAATCACCATGGCTTTCGAATTGCCGCCGCTGCCCTATCCACACGACGCACTGGCGCCACACATTTCCAAAGAAACTCTGGAATACCACCACGACAAGCACCACAACACCTACGTCGTGAACCTGAACAACCTGGTGCCTGGCACCGAGTTCGAAGGCAAGACCCTGGAAGAAATCGTCAAGACTTCCTCGGGCGGTATCTTCAACAACGCCGCTCAGGTCTGGAACCACACCTTCTACTGGAACTGCCTGGCGCCAAACGCCGGCGGTCAACCAACCGGCGCCCTGGCTGAAGCCATCAACAAGGCATTCGGTTCGTTCGACAAGTTCAAGGAAGAATTCAGCAAGACCTCCATCGGCACCTTCGGTTCCGGCTGGGGCTGGCTGGTGAAAAAGGCTGACGGTTCCCTGGCCCTGGCCAGCACCATCGGTGCCGGCAACCCGCTGACCAGCGGCGACACCCCGCTGCTGACCTGCGACGTGTGGGAACACGCCTACTACATTGACTACCGCAACGTTCGTCCGAAATACGTCGAAGCGTTCTGGAACCTGGTCAACTGGAAATTCGTCGCCGAGCAGTTCGAAGGCAAAGCCTTTACTGCCTAAGCTCGATGCCAGACAAAGGAAACCCGGCGCCGTGCCGGGTTTTTTTTTGCGCGACAAAATTGATCGCCAGGCAAATACCTCGTGTCTGGAATCCAAGAAAAAATCCCGACGGGCCTCAAGTTGCGGTGCCTTTCAACCGACACAATGGTCGTAGAGCAATCACTCTGGAAAGAACGTATATCGGTCAGGTTTCAAGCGAAAACCCTTGTGTTTGATTGTCCCTTTGACTGACATCACAGGATTGCCAATACTCATGGCAACTTGACGCTACCCGCACGGAACAAGGAACCACTCTTTGAAGCTGGAACTCAAGAACAGCTTGTCTGTGAAGTTGCTCCGGGTCGTGCTCCTTTCGGCATTGATCGTTGGCATGGTCTTGAGCTGCGCCCAGATCGTGTTCGATGCCTACAAAACCAACCAGGCCGTCGCCAGTGACGCCCAGCGTATCCTCGACATGTTCCGCGATCCATCGACCCAGGCCGTCTACAGCCTGGACCGGGAAATGGGCATGCAAGTGATCGAAGGCCTGTTCCAGGACGAAGCCGTGCGCATGGCCTCCATCGGCCATCCCCGCGAAACCATGCTCGCCGAAAAAACCCGCCCCTTGCAGCACTCCGAAAGCCGCTGGCTGACCGACCTGATCCTGGGCAAGGAGCGCACCTTCACCACGCAGCTGGTGGGACGTGGCCCCTACAGCGAATATTACGGCGACCTGAGCATTACCCTCGACACGGCCACCTACGGCGAAGGTTTCATCGTCAGCTCGGTGATCATCTTCATCTCCGGGATGCTGCGGGCCCTGGCCATGGGCCTGGTGCTGTACCTGGTCTATCACTGGCTGCTGACCAAGCCGTTGTCGCGGATCATCGAACACCTGACCGAAATCAACCCCGATCGCCCCAGTGCGCACAAGATCCCGCAGTTGCGCGGCCACGAGCAAAACGAACTGGGCCTGTGGATCAACACGGCCAACCAACTGCTCGAATCCATCGAGCGCAACACGCACCTGCGCCACGAAGCGGAAAACAGCCTGCTGCGAATGGCCCAGTACGACTTTCTCACCGGGCTGCCCAACCGTCAGCAACTTCAACAGCAACTGGACAAGATCCTGGTGGACGCCGGACGCCTGCAACGTCGGGTGGCGGTGTTGTGTGTAGGGCTGGATGATTTCAAGGGCATCAACGAACAGTTCAGCTATCAGACCGGCGATCAGTTGCTGCTGGCCCTGGCCGATCGCCTGCGGGCCCACAGTGGGCGGCTCGGCGCACTGGCGCGGCTGGGGGGCGACCAGTTCGCCCTGGTCCAGGCCGACATCGAACAGCCTTACGAGGCCGCCGAACTGGCCCAGAGCATCCTCGATGACCTGGAAGCACCGTTCGCCATCGACGATCAGCAAATCCGCCTGCGGGCCACCATCGGCATCACCCTCTTCCCCGAAGACGGCGACAGCACCGAGAAACTGTTGCAGAAAGCCGAGCAGACCATGACCCTGGCCAAGAGCCGCTCGCGCAATCGCTATCAGTTCTACATTGCCAGCGTCGACAGCGAGATGCGCCGCCGTCGCGAACTGGAAAAAGACCTGCGCGAGGCCCTGGCCCGCGAGCAGTTCACCCTGGTGTACCAGCCACAGATCAGCTACCGCGACCTGCGGGTGGTGGGCACTGAAGCCCTGATCCGCTGGCACCATCCCGAGCACGGCCTGGTGCCGCCCGACCTGTTCATTCCCCTGGCCGAGCAGAACGGCACCATCATCGCCATCGGTGAATGGGTGCTGGACCAGGCGTGCAGGCAATTGCGCGAATGGCACGACCAGGGTTTCCTCGACCTGCGCATGGCGGTCAATCTGTCGACAGTGCAATTGCACCACGCCGAACTGCCACGGGTGGTGAACAATCTCCTGCAGATGTACCGGCTGCCGCCGCGCAGCCTGGAGCTGGAAGTCACCGAGACCGGCCTGATGGAAGACATCACCACCGCGGCCCAGCATTTGCTGAGCCTGCGTCGCTCCGGGGCGCTGATTGCCATCGATGACTTCGGCACCGGCTACTCGTCCCTGAGCTACCTCAAGAGCCTGCCGCTGGACAAGATCAAGATCGACAAGAGCTTCGTCCAGGACCTGCTCGACGACGAAGACGACGCAACCATCGTCCGGGCCATCATCCAATTGGGCAAGAGCCTGGGGATGCAGGTCATTGCCGAGGGCGTCGAGACGGTCGAGCAGGAAGCCTACATCATCGCCGAGGGCTGCCACGAAGGTCAGGGCTACTACTACAGCAAGCCGCTACCGGCGCGGGAATTGGGCCTTTACCTGAAGCAGGCCGAGCGCAGCAAGGTGTCCATCCTCTGATTCCTCTCTTCTGCCACGTTCCTGCAGGAGCGGGCGAAGCCTGCGATCCTTTGATTTTCGCCTGGGACTCAATCGGCAGGGGAAAGATCGCAGCCTCGCTTCGCTCGGCAGCTCCTACAGACGCTGCCGATCCCTTCATTAAATAAGAAATATTTACAACCATAACCCTTTACACATAATGCAAATCTTTCGCATTATGTCGCAGTTTTGCGCACCCTCGCGCCTGTCCCATCCATCACCGAAGCAGGATGTTCGCCATGATTCGTATGCCCCTGGCTACCGCCAGTCTGCTGGCCATCGCTATTTCCCTCGCCGGTTGCGGCGAAGGCAAAGACAAGGCCGCCGCGCCGCAAGCGCCAACGCCGGCCGCCAGCACCTCGGCACCGGTCGCCCCTGCTGCTGCCGGCAAAGTCGACGAAGCCGCCGCCAAGGCCGTTGTCGCGCACTATGCCGACATCGTCTATGCCGTCTACAGCGATGCCGAATCCACTGCGAAGACCCTGCAAACCGCCGTCGACGCGTTCCTGGCCAAGCCGAACGCCGATACCTTGAAAGCCGCCAAGGCTGCCTGGGTCGCCGCACGCGTACCGTACCTGCAAAGCGAAGTGTTCCGCTTCGGCAACACCATCATCGACGACTGGGAAGGCCAGGTGAACGCCTGGCCCCTGGACGAAGGCCTGATCGACTACGTCGACAAATCCTACGAGCACGCCTTGGGTAACCCGGGCGCCACCGCCAACATCATCGCCAATACCGAAGTCCAGGTTGGCGAAGACAAGGTCGACGTCAAGGACATCACCCCGGAAAAACTCGCCAGCCTGAACGAGCTGGGTGGTTCCGAGGCCAACGTCGCCACCGGCTACCACGCCATCGAATTCCTGCTGTGGGGCCAGGACCTCAACGGCACCGGCCCGGGCGCCGGCAATCGCCCCGCTTCGGATTACCTGGAAGGCGCCGGTGCCACTGGCGGCCACAACGACCGTCGTCGTGCCTACCTCAAGTCCGTGACCCAACTGCTGGTCAATGACCTGCAGGAAATGGTCGGCAACTGGAAGCCGAACGTGGCCGACAACTACCGCGCCACCCTGGAAGCCGAGCCGGCCGAAAGTGGCCTGCGCAAGATGCTGTTCGGCATGGGCAGCCTGTCCCTGGGTGAACTGGCGGGCGAGCGCATGAAGGTGTCCCTGGAAGCCAACTCGCCGGAAGACGAGCAGGATTGCTTCAGCGACAACACCCACAACTCGCACTTCTACGATGCCAAGGGCGTGCGTAACGTGTACCTGGGCGAATACACCCGGGTCGACGGCACCAAGATGGCCGGCGCCAGCCTGTCGTCCCTGGTCGCCAAGGCCGACCCGGCCGCGGACACCGCGCTCAAGGCCGACCTGGCCGACACCGAAGCCAAGATCCAGGTCATGGTCGATCACGCCAACAAGGGTGAGCACTACGACCAGTTGATCGCCGCCGGCAACACTGCCGGTAACCAGATCGTGCGCGACGCCATCGCCGCACTGGTCAAGCAGACCGGTTCGATCGAACAGGCTGCGGGCAAACTGGGCATCAGCGACCTGAACCCGGATAACGCTGATCACGAGTTCTGATCAACGCCGGCTGGCTGCGGGTCAACGCAGCCAGCCAAGCCACAAAACCTGTGGGAGCGAGCTTGCTCGCGATAGGGGTCTATCAGTCGATATTGATGTTGGCTGGTCTACCGCTATCGCGAGCAAGCTCGCTCCCACAAGGGGCGTCACTGTGGTTCATGGCTGCAACCCGGCAAGCCGCCCTTCGATAAACCGCCGTTCCGGCAGTTGCTGCGTCAGTTCGAGCGCGCGGCGGTACGCCGCCCTCGCCTCGTCCAATCGTCCCAGTTGACGACAGAATTCCGCCTGCGCCGAATAGGCCAGGTGATAGTCGAGTAATTCCCCACGCTCCAGGATCGCCTCGACCAGGCGCAAGCCGACTTCCGGTCCGTCACGCTTGGCCAGGGCGGCGGCGCGGTTGAGTTCGATCACCGGCGACGGCACGGCCCGCAGCAGCACATCATAAAGCCCGACGATCTGCGGCCAATCGGTCTGCTCAGCCGTCGGCGCTTCGGCATGCACCGCCGCAATCGCCGCTTGCAGGCAGTACGGCCCGAACCGTCGGGTTTTCAGCGCGGCTTCCACCAACGCACAGCCCTCGGCGATCAGCTCGGCATCCCATAAGGATCGCACCTGCTCATCCAGCAGAATCAGTTCACCGGTCGACGACGTTCGCGCCGGGCGCCGGGATTCGTGCAGCAGCATCAACGCCAGCAACCCCATGACCTCGGCCTCGGGCAGCAACTCCATCAGCAGACGCCCGAGACGGATGGCTTCGCGCGTCAGGTCTTCGCGAGTCAGCTCGGCGCCCATCGAGGCCGAATACCCTTCGTTGAACACCAGGTAGATCACCCGCAGAACGCTGTCCAGCCGCTCCGGCAGTTCCGCGCGGGACGGCACCTGATAGGGGATCCTGGCATCGCGGATTTTCGCCTTGGCCCGCACGATGCGCTGGGCAATGGCCGCCGGGGCGGCGAGGAACGCCCGGGCGATTTGTTCGGTGGTCAGGTCGCAGACTTCCCGCAGCGTCAGGGGCACCTGGGCATCCGCCGCCAGGGCCGGGTGGCAACAGGTAAAAATCAGCCGCAGGCGATCGTCTTCCACGTCTTCGTCACTCCACGGATCCTGCTCCAGCGCTTCGAGTTGAGCGATCAACATCGGTTGGGACGCGGCGAAACGCGCGCGCCGGCGCAAACTGTCGATGGCCTTGAAGCGCCCGGCAGACACCAGCCAGGCCCGTGGGTTGTCCGGCACACCGTCGCGCTGCCAACGCTCGACCGCAATGAAAAAGGCCTCGTGCAAAGCCTCTTCCGCCAGATCGAAGTCACCCAGCAGGCGAATCAGCGTCGCCAGGATCCGCCGCGAGTCTTGCCGATAAACCTGCTCGACCCGCGCCTTGACCGTTTCGACCGACATCAGTCGGGCATGCCTTGGGTAACCAGTGTCTCAAGCCGGCCCTGGCCCCAACCCTCAGGGAAACCCATGGCATCGTGTGCCTGGCGATCGATTGCCCGGCTGATGGATAACGCGTAAGGGGCAGCAGTGAGGTTCATGAATGAAATCCTGTTTGTGATTGTTGTTCAGGGGTTCAGTTGGCGTACCGGTCGCACTTCAACGCAACCGACCCGGGCCGCCGGGATATTGCCGGCGACCTGGATGGCTTCGTTGAGGTCCTTGGCGTCGATCAGGTAGAAGCCCGCCAGTTGCTCCTTGGTTTCGGCGAACGGGCCGTCGGTGATCGACAGCTTGCCGCCACGCATGCGCACCGTGGTGGCGGTCTGTACCGACTCCAGGGCTTCGGCGGCCAGCATGCGCCCACTGCCCTGGATCGATTCGGCATAGGCCATGCACTCGGCGTCCTCCGGGCTGTCGGGCGAGTTGTGCAGCGTCTGTTCGTTGCTATACACCAGGCATAGGTACTTCATGGAAGGCTCCGTGTTCGGACTGATCAACTATGGACGGCAGAATGACGCTCGGCGAAAAAACCGACGATCAGGGTTGCAGGTCGAACAGCGCCGTCCCGGCCATCGGGTCGAACGGAGCGGACCAATGTTCATGGACGATCCGCCATTGTCCGGCTACACGCTGGTAGCAGGCCGTCACACGCATCCAGCAGGCCTGCTCCTCGCCTTTTTCGTTGGTGCCGCCGCAATAGGCCAGCCAGTGGGCAAAGGCGATGTTGTCGGCCGGGGTAATCTTGACCTGATGAAAGTCGAACTTGTGCGGGCCGGGGCACATTTCCATACAGGCTTGCCAATGGGCCCGGTAAGCGGTCTTGCCCTTGAATTGCAGGGCCTGGATGGCATCGAACGAGACAATGCTCTCGTCATAGAGCGCCATGACTTTTTCGACGTCCTTAGCCATGACGGCTTGGCGGTAGGTGTCGATCAAGGCCTGGATCTGGGTTTCAGTGGCTTGGGTATTCATGGTGATTCTCCGCAGTTTTTTGTTGAAGACACCCTTTGTCGTTTGGAGAAACAGCGAATCGACAATCCAACAAAAATAATTCAAAGAGAAAATTCGCTAGAATCCAAGTCCTATTCTGCCGGCACACATTGGACGTTTCTGTGACCGCTCGACTCGTCCCCTACGAAGACCTGACCGCGCTGCAACGTGAACAGGTCAGCGCCATCGAACTCCACCCCGAACAGATCAAGTTCGCCGGCGATATTCATGGCGCCCTGCACATGCTGCTGTCCCGGCCCGGCCCGGGGGTCAAAGGCTTTGCGCTATTGGCTGGGGACGTGCCAGTGGCCTTCCTGCTGCTCAAGCGCCCGCCGGTACTGCCGGCCTGGGCCAACGAGCACAGCGCCACCCTGCATGCCTTGCAAGTCGACCACCGGGCCCAAGGCAAAGGGTATGGCAAGGCCTGCCTGCAGGCGCTGCCCGCCGTGGCACGAGCCGCCTGGCCGGACATCCACGGATTGGAGCTCTCGGTCGATCCCGATAACGTCTCGGCCATTGGCCTGTACGCCCGCCTGGGCTGGGTCGACAGTGGCGAAGCCTACAAGGGCCGCATCGGGTATGAGCGGCGGATGGGGTTGGTGTTCTGACAAACAGAATCAACGATCGATAGGCGCCGAATGTGGGAGCGAGCTTGCTCGCGATAGCGGTGTTTCAGTCAACATCAAAGCGGCTGACCTGACGCTCTCGCGAGCAGGCTCGCTCCCACAGGGGACTGCGCCGATCAGCTTGGCTTGAGCGGGATCCAGATCTCCAGGGTGCCTTGGCCGGTCCTGGGGTTGAAGTCTTCGCTGTAGCGCTCGAATTCAGGCTGACCCGCCGCTTCGTAACCGGAATGGGGCAGCCACTCTTTCCAGATGTATTGGAACGTATCCGGCAGCTTTTTCAATGGCCCTTTGTGTTCGAAGACCGCGTAATGGCCTGGCTGGATTTCGATCCAGCGGTATTGCTCCGGCAAATCGTCGAGCCGGCTGATTTCCACGCCGGCGATGTATTCGAACCCACCCTTCCCGTCCGGGTTGCAACACACACCGTAGGTCACTTCATCTTTCTGCCCTGGCACCTTGCCGAGCCAGGGCAGGAACTTTTCCCAGAGCAAAGGGATGTCTTGGGCGGTGTCCTGGGTAAACCGAGCACCAAAGCCGGCGATGAGCTGAAAACGTCCCTGTTCAAAGCGTGGCACGGCTGTGTAATCGCGTTCGGGCTTTTCCATGCGGCAACACTCCAGCAAAACGTGAAGTCGGGCTTGGCAGTATAGAAGCCAAACCGTGATTGCCAGGGCCGTTTCGCTTGTCAGATGCCAGGCAGGGCCGCGGTGACGGCGCTTCCTACAAACTCGTTGTAGCCAGAAACAATCACGTACACCGCGAAATAGCAGAAGATCGCGGCGGATGCCCAATAGGAATAACGCAACAATTTATCCCCCAACAGTTTGCCACCCTGGGTCGCCGCCAGGCACAAAGCCGCGCACCACAGCAGCCCGGCGCAGAGAAAACCACTGAGAAACAGCGCCGAGCTGAGCAAGGTTCCGCCGCCCGAACGGGCGATCAGCGTACCGCCCACCGCCGCGAACCAGAGGATGGCACTGGGCGATGACATGGCCAGGAAAATCCCGCGCAAGAACTCCTGGCGCGAAGAGTTGCCCTGCACTTCTCCGGCCTCGGCCAATACCGCGCTGTGATAGATCGCCGAGTGGATCATCTTGGCCGCGAAGTACAGCAACAGCACCGAGCCGCCGACCCACAGCACCCAGCGCACCGCTTCGTATTGCAGCAACACGGTCATGCCGGCCAAGGCCAGGACGGCATAGATCAGATCGCCCACGCAGGTGCCCAGGCCCAAGGCGAACCCCTGGAAATAGCCGCGCTGCATCGCCAGGGTGATCATCGCGATATTGGCCACGCCAATGTCCAGGCACAGCGAAAGGCTCAGCAGGAAGCCGCTGGAAAATTCCATCATTCGTTCCATCAGGATTGGGTGAGACAGGTTCAACAAGCCGCTGCGACCATCGATGGCGCCGCGGCCAGGGCGACAGTGTCGTCGAAAATAGTTCGCCGCGGCTACTGGACAATCCAACATCCGCCCGATTATCTTGCGCCGCAGGCCACCGCAGTGGCCAACGTCGCTCGGACGGTTCCGGGCGCTCACGTATCTCGAGGCAACAATGGCCGAACAAGGTTCGCCGCGCCGCTTTGCGCGCATTGATCGACTCCCCCCGTATGTATTCAATATCACTGCCGAGCTGAAGATGGCTGCGCGTCGGCGCGGCGAAGACATCATCGACTTGAGCATGGGTAATCCCGACGGCGCCACGCCTCCACACATCGTGGAAAAACTGGTCACCGTCGCCCAGCGTGAAGACACCCACGGTTATTCCACCTCCAAAGGCATCCCGCGCCTGCGCCGCGCCATTTCGCGCTGGTACAAGGACCGCTATGAGGTGGACATCGACCCGGAAACCGAAGCCATCGTCACCATCGGTTCCAAGGAAGGCCTGGCCCACCTGATGCTGGCCACCCTGGACCAGGGCGACACGGTGCTGGTGCCCAACCCCAGCTATCCGATCCACATCTACGGCGCGGTGATCGCCGGCGCCCAGGTGCGCTCGGTGCCGTTGGTGCCTGGAGTGGATTTCTTCGACGAACTGGAGCGGGCCATTCGCGGCTCGATCCCCAAGCCGAAGATGATGATCCTCGGCTTTCCGTCCAACCCCACCGCCCAGTGCGTGGAGCTGGACTTCTTCGAGCGGGTCATCGCCCTGGCCAAGCAGTACGACGTGCTGGTGATCCACGACCTGGCCTACGCCGACATCGTCTATGACGGCTGGAAAGCCCCGTCGATCATGCAAGTGCCGGGCGCGAAAGACATCGCGGTGGAGTTCTTCACCCTGTCCAAGAGCTACAACATGGCCGGCTGGCGCATCGGGTTCATGGTGGGCAACCCGGAACTGGTCAACGCCCTGGCGCGGATCAAGAGCTACCACGACTACGGCACCTTCACGCCGCTGCAAGTGGCCGCCATCGCCGCCCTCGAAGGCGACCAGCAATGCGTGCGCGACATCGCCGAGCAGTACCGCCAGCGCCGCAACGTGCTGGTCAAGGGCCTGCATGAGCTGGGCTGGATGGTAGAGAACCCGAAGGCATCGATGTACGTCTGGGCCAAGATTCCCGAGGCCTATGCGCACCTGGGCTCGCTGGAGTTCGCCAAG
>NZ_JACNDD010000070.1:0-33781 GCF_017351395.1 Pseudomonas sp. FW305-28 | reverse complement strand
CTCGCTCCCACAAGGCTTGGCGCAAGCCTTTTAGACACCGAACTGCGCGCGATAAGCCTCAACCGCCGGCAAATGCTGCTTGAGCTGCGGGTCGTCGGCCAAAAACTCCAGCACCTGGTTCAGTGACACGATGCTGATCACCGGAATGCCGAAATCGCGCTCCACTTCCTGGATCGCCGACAACTCACCGTTGCCGCGCTCCTGACGGTTCAGGGCGATCAGCACGCCGGCCGCCTTGGCACCTTCCTGGGAAGCGATGATCTGCATCACTTCGCGAATGGCGGTCCCGGCGGTGATCACGTCGTCGATGATCAACACATCGCCGGTCAGCGGCGCGCCGACCAGGCTGCCGCCTTCGCCGTGGGCCTTGGCTTCCTTGCGGTTGAAACACCAAGGCAGGTCGCGGTCATGGTGTTCGGCCAGGGCGACGGCGGTGGTGGCGGCCAAGGGGATGCCTTTGTAGGCCGGGCCGAACAATACGTCGAACGGGATGCCGCTCTCGACGATGGCCGCCGCATAGAAACGGCCCAACTGCGCCAGGGCGGTTCCGCTGTTGAACAGGCCCGCATTGAAGAAGTACGGGCTGGTGCGCCCGGACTTGAGGGTGAATTCACCGAAGCGCAAAACCCCGCGATCGATGGCAAAGCGAATGAAATCGCGCTGATACGCCTGCATGAAAAAAGCCTCAAATACCGCGGATTTAGCTAAATAGGTACACGGCGTGTATCATACACGCACGTGATTTTTGGGGCCATTTATGCGGATCATCAGTGTGAACGTCAATGGTATTCAGGCTGCAGTGGAGCGTGGTTTGCTCAGTTGGCTGCAAGCACAGAATGCCGACGTCATCTGCCTGCAGGACACCCGCGCCTCCGCCTTTGAACTGGACGATGCAGCCTTCCAACTGGATGGTTACTTCCTTTATGCCTGCGATGCCGAAGTCCCCGCCCAGGGTGGCGTGGCTTTGTACTCGCGGCTGCAACCGAAGGCTGTCATCAACGGTCTCGGTTTCGAGACGGCGGACCGCTACGGGCGCTACCTGCAAGCCGATTTCGACAAGGTCAGCATCGCGACCTTACTGCTCCCTTCGGGGCAGAACGGCGATGAAGATTTGAATCAGAAATTCAAGTTGATGGACGACTTCGCCCGTTACCTGGATAAACAGCGGCGCAAACGTCGCGAGTACATCTATTGTGGCTCGCTGTACGTGGCGCAACAGAAGCTGGATATCAAGAACTGGCGCGACAGCCAACAATCTCCTGGTTTCCTGGCGCCGGAACGGGCCTGGATGGACGAGATCATTGGCAACATGGGTTATGTCGATGCCCTGCGTGAAGTCAGCCGCGAAGGCGACCAGTACAGCTGGTGGCCGGACAACGAGCAGGCCGAAATGCTCAACCTCGGTTGGCGCTTCGACTACCAGTTGCTGACGCCTGGGCTGCGCCGCTTCGTACGCAGCGCCCGCCTGCCGCGCCAGCCACGGTTCTCGCAGCATGCGCCGCTGATCGTGGATTACGACTGGACGCTGACCATCTAAGCGTATCGGCGACAGCCTTCAGGCCGACCGCCCCAAAAAATGCCCGTATCGCAAGTTACGGGCATTTTTCATGGAGCGCGCTACCGCCTCGATCATCAAGCCACGGCAAAAAACGGCAGGGCCAGGTACAACTTGATGACGATGACGTTAATGATGTCGATGAAGAACGCCCCTACCATCGGCACCACCAGAAACGCTATCTGCGAAGGTCCGTAGCGCTGCGTCACGGCCTGCATGTTGGCGATGGCCGTTGGCGTGGCGCCCAGTCCAAAACCGCAATGCCCTGCCGCCAATACCGCGGCATCGTAGTGACTGCCCATGAGCCTGAACGTCACGAAAATCGCAAACAGGGCCATGACCAATGTCTGGGCCGCCAGAATGATGAAGATCGGCAAGGCCAATGACGCCAGGTCCCACAACTTGAGTGACATCAAGGCGATCGCCAGGAACAGTGACAAGCTGACGTTGCCGAGCACGGACACTTCTCGCTCGAATACCTGATACAGGCCAAGTGCCGAAAGCCCGTTGCGCAGGATCACGCCCACGAAAAGAACACAAACGAACGTCGGCAACTCGAATGCGGTGTCGTGGAGCTGTCCATTCAGGAGCGTACCGGCCAACAGGCTGACCGCGATCAAGGCGAGCGTCTCGATAAACGAAAATGGCGTAATCGAGCGCTCCTTGTTTGGCTGTTCGAAGCCCTTGGGCACGCGGGGCTTTTCTGGCTCAAGGCCGCCGGGCGATTGGACACGCTTGATGAGCAGGCGCGCAACCGGCCCACCGATCAAGCCACCCAACACCAAGCCAAACGTCGCAGAAGCCATCGCAAGCTCGGAGGCAGAAGCCAGACCGAACTTCTCGCTGAACACCGTTCCCCACGCCGCGCCGGTGCCGTGACCGCCCGCCAAGGTAATCGAGCCGGTCAGCAATCCCATCAACGGATCGAGCCCCAGTGCTTTTGCGAGTCCGATGCCCATGGCATTCTGGACCACCAACAGGCCGGTGACCGCCAACAGGAAAATCCCCACCACGCGGCCACCTTTCTTCAGGCTGGCGAAATCCGCACTCAGGCCAATCGTGGCAAAAAACGCCAGCATCAAGGGTGTTTGCAATGAAGTATCAAAACGCACTTCAACTTCAAGCCCCCGTAAAGCCAGGAGCAGCAGGGCAACTACCAACCCACCCGCCACGGGTTCGGGAATATTGTAGACGCGTAGAAAACCGACACGTTTAACAAGACCGCGCCCCAGCAAAAGCACTAGAGAGGCGGCGACAAGGGTTCCGTAGAAGTCGAGCTGAAACATAAGTGTTTATTCTTTGAATATATCTATTCAGGGCGAACTTTTTACCTGGGCACGCCGCTTGAACAGGTTGATTGCCTCAACACTGATTGACTTTGAATTCAAGGACCTTCAATGGTCTGAATATATCGAAATATTTCTAAAGGAATATAACTTGGGGCAACTCTATCAATCGATGCGTGTTATTGCCAAGAACATAGATCGCCTTGAAACTTCGTGAGTTGTGACTAAAAATTTAAGAGTACTAAATGGATGCGCACGATAACGCGCCAGGCAATTGGATGCCCGACAGGGATAGAAACATTTTTATTTAAAAAAGAATGCCCCGATAAATCGGGGCATTCTTATGAATCACAGAACTGATCGTTATTTGACCAACCGCCAGGTGAACGGATACCGATACGGCTGCCCTTCATTGGCCTTCACGCCACCTATGATGGTCAGCACCAGCGCACCGATGGCCACCAGGCCGAACAGGAAGAAGCCAATCACCACGATCATCAGCAGCAGGCAGATCGCCGAAGCAATCGCCACGGTGATCTGGAAGTTCAGCGCTTCCTTGCCCTGGGCATCGATGAACGGGTCGGATTCACGCTTGAGCTGCCAGAGCACCAACGGCCCGATCAACGTGCCAAACGGAATCCAGATCCCCAACAAGGCGGACAGGTGACAAAACATTGCCCATTGACGCGCCTCTTTGCTCGGCTGGGGCAGCAGGATTTGTTCATCACTCATGACGCTCTCCTTGTTGTCTTGAAGCAGGGATCGATCAGTCAGCCAACGCGGCCTTTTGCAATTCGAAGATCTCGTTCATGCCTTTCTTCGCCAACTCCAGCATAGCGTTCAAATCTTCCGGCTGGAACGGCGCGCCTTCGGCGGTACCCTGGACTTCGATGAAACCGCCGGCACTGGTCATGACCACGTTCAGGTCGGTCTCGGCGGCGGAGTCTTCCAAGTAATCCAGGTCGAGCACCGGCTCGCCCTGGTACATGCCCACGGACACAGCGGCGATCATTTGCTTGAGCGGGTCGCCGCCCTTGAGGCCGCCGCGCTTCTTGATCACTTTCAAGGCATCGACCAGCGCAACCATGGCGCCGGTGATGGAGGCCGTACGGGTGCCGCCATCGGCCTGGATCACGTCGCAATCGACATACAGCGTCACGTCGCCCAGCTTGGACATGTCCAGCGCCGCGCGCAGCGAACGGCCGATCAGCCGTTGGATTTCCAGGGTACGACCGCCCTGCTTGCCGCGGCTGGCCTCACGCTGGTTCCGCTCACCGGTGGCGCGCGGCAGCATGCCGTACTCGGCGGTCAGCCAGCCCTGGCCCTGGCCCTTGAGGAACCGTGGCACGCCGTTTTCGACGCTGACGGTGCAGATGACCTTGGTATCACCGAATTCGACCAGTACAGATCCCTCGGCGTGTTTGGTGTAGTTGCGGGTAATGCGGATCGAGCGAAGCTGATCGGCAGCGCGACCACTTGGACGTTTCATAGGGAACACCTGTACAGAGGACGGAAAACTGCCTGGCATTATAGAGCCGTGAACCGTCAGAGGGCAGTTAAAACGTCGTGCAGCGCTAAAAAGCTGGCGCGGGTGAGCGCCCTCAAAGCCCCGGCCGACGGGCTGCGGCGCTTTGTTACCGGAGCTGTTTGGGCGCTTGCGTCCCACTGCGCTACAATCCTGCGCCTTTGCTGCCCTCGGGCTTTTATCTACAGATCCCAGGCCCACGACCACCGTCGTGCCGGCCTGCATTGCGAGGAACCTCCATGGTGCACAGCATGACCGCCTTCGCCCGCGTCGAAAAAGCCGGGGCCCAAGGCACGCTGAGCTGGGAACTGCGCTCGGTCAACAGCCGTTACCTGGAGCCGCACCTGCGCTTGCCCGAGTCCTTCCGCGACCTGGAAGGCGGCGTGCGCGAAGCCCTGCGCCAGGGCCTGTCCCGGGGCAAACTGGAATGCACCCTGCGCTTCACCGAAGAAAATACCGGCAAGACCCTGCAAGTGGACCGCGAGCGCGCCGCGCAACTGGTCGCTGCCGCCGAAACCGTCGCCAGCCTGATCAAGAACCCCGCCGCCCTGAACCCGCTGGAAGTCCTGGCCTGGCCCGGCGTGCTGGTGGGTGACGCGAGCGACCCGCAAGCGCTGAACGCCGAGGCGCTGGCGCTGTTCAACCAAGGCTTGCAAGAACTCAAGGCCGGTCGCGAGCGTGAAGGCGCGGAGCTGGCCCGGCTGATCAACGAGCGCCTGACCTCCATTGAAGAAGACGTCAGTACCCTGCGCGAGCTGGTCCCGCAGATGCTCGCCACCCAGCGTCAGAAAGTCCTCGACCGCTTCGCCGATATGAAGGCCGAGCTGGACCCGCAACGGCTGGAACAGGAAATGGTCATGCTCGCGCAAAAGAGCGACGTGGCCGAAGAACTGGATCGCCTGAGCACCCACATCATCGAAGTTCGCCGGGTGCTCAAGTCCGGCGGCGCGGCCGGTCGCCGCCTCGACTTCCTGATGCAGGAGCTCAACCGCGAAGCCAATACACTGGGCTCCAAGGCCTTCGACCCGCGCAGCACCCAGGCGGCGGTCAACCTCAAGGTGTTGATCGAGCAAATGCGCGAACAAGTGCAGAACATTGAGTAAGGCTAACAACATGACCCACAGCACCGGCACTCTCTACATCATTTCCGCGCCCTCGGGCGCCGGCAAGACCAGCCTGGTCAAGGCCCTGATCGACGCCGAACCGCAGATCCGCGTCTCGGTCTCGCACACCACCCGTGCCATGCGCCCGGGCGAAGTGAACGGCGTGAACTATCACTTCGTCGACCGCGAAGAGTTCGTGAAGATGGCCGAACACGGCGACTTCCTGGAGCGCGCCGAAGTCTTCGGCAACCTCTACGGCACCTCGCAAAGCTATCTGCAGCAGACCCTCGACGAAGGCCATGACCTGATCCTGGAAATCGACTGGCAAGGCGCCGAGCAGGTGCGCAAGCTGATGCCCCAGGCCCGTTCGATCTTCATCCTGCCGCCGAGCCAGCAGGCGTTGCGCCAGCGCCTGACCAATCGCGGCCAGGACAGCGACGAGATCATCGAAGGCCGGATGCGTGAAGCGGTCAGCGAAATGAGCCACTACGTCGACTACGATTACCTGATCATCAACGACGATTTCGCCCATGCGCTGGACGATCTGAAGGCGATTTTCCGCGCCAGCCAACTGCAGCAGAAACGCCAGCAGCAACGTTTCGGTAAATTATTGGCCGAACTGTTGGGTTGAACAGCCCTTCCCAAAACCGCTGCGACGGCTTTACATTGGTACTCGCAGCGCGCCGAGGGGTTTGGTTAAAAAATCAGCGCTTCCCTAAACGCTGGTGTTTTTTTAAACTGTCGAGTCCGCTCGCCCAACCGGGCAGCGCGCATATTGCATTCGCTCCGAGGAATACCATGGCCCGCGTAACCGTTGAAGACTGCCTAGAACACGTGGAAAACCGCTTTGAGCTGGTCATGCTCTCTACCAAGCGTGCCCGTCAACTGGCCACCGGCGGCAAAGAGCCATTGGTCCAGTGGGAAAACGACAAGCCTACCGTGGTAGCGCTGCGTGAAATCGCCGAGGGCCTGATGAGCTACGAGTTCATCGCCAACGCTGAAATCGTCGAAGACGAACCGCTGTTCGCAGCGTTCGAGGACGAGTCCAACGAGGCGGTCTAAGCCTATGCCTGGTCGACGTAGCACGGCGCGGGGTCACAGCAAACGGCAGGAGTCATCATCATGCCGAGCATAGACGCCCTCGCCGATCGCTTATCGGCCTACCTCGGCACGGACCAGGTCAACCTGGTCCGCCGAGCCTATTTCTACGCCGAACAAGCCCACGACGGCCAACGCCGCCGCAGCGGCGAGGCGTACGTCACGCACCCGCTTGCCGTGGCGAATATTCTTGCCGACATGCACATGGACCATCAGAGCCTGATGGCGGCGATGCTGCATGACGTGATCGAAGACACCGGCATTGCCAAGGAAGCGCTGCAAGCGCAGTTCGGCGAAACCGTGGCCGAACTGGTCGACGGGGTCAGCAAGCTGACCCAGATGAACTTCGAGACCAAGGCCGAGGCCCAGGCCGAGAACTTCCAGAAAATGGCCATGGCCATGGCGCGCGACATCCGCGTGATCCTGGTCAAGCTCGCCGACCGCCTGCACAACATGCGCACCCTGGAAGTGCTGTCCGGCGAAAAACGCCGGCGCATCGCCAAGGAAACCCTGGAAATCTACGCCCCCATCGCCAATCGCCTGGGCATGCACGCGATCCGCATCGAGTTCGAAGACCTCGGCTTCAAGGCCATGCACCCGATGCGTTCGGCGCGGATCAACCAGGCCGTCAAGCGCGCCCGGGGCAACCGCAAGGAAATCGTCAACAAGATCGAAGAGTCCCTGAGCCACTGCCTGGCCATCGACGGCATCGAAGGCGAAGTCAGCGGGCGCCAGAAACACCTCTACGGCATCTACAAGAAAATGCGCGGCAAGCGGCGGGCCTTCAACGAGATCATGGACGTCTACGCGTTCCGGATCATCGTCGACAAGGTCGACACCTGCTATCGCGTGCTGGGTGCTGTACATAATTTGTACAAACCGTTGCCGGGGCGCTTCAAGGATTACATCGCGATCCCCAAGGCCAACGGCTACCAGTCGCTGCACACCACGTTGTTCGGCATGCACGGCGTCCCGATCGAAATCCAGATCCGCACCCGCGAAATGGAAGAGATGGCCAACAACGGCATTGCCGCCCATTGGCTCTACAAATCCAGCGGTGACGAACAACCCAAGAGCACCCACGCCCGTGCCCGGCAGTGGGTCAAGGGCGTGCTGGAAATGCAGCAGCGCGCTGGCAACTCCCTGGAATTCATCGAGAGCGTGAAGATCGACCTGTTCCCGGACGAGGTCTATGTCTTCACGCCCAAAGGCCGGATCATGGAGCTGCCCAAAGGCTCCACGGCCGTGGACTTTGCCTATGCGGTGCACACCGACGTCGGCAACAGTTGCATCGCCTGTCGCATCAATCGGCGCCTGGCACCGTTGTCCGAGCCGCTGCAAAGCGGCTCCACGGTGGAAATCGTCAGTGCCCCCGGCGCACGGCCCAACCCGGCATGGCTCAACTTCGTGGTCACCGGCAAGGCCCGTACGCACATCCGGCATGCGCTGAAACTGCAACGCCGCTCCGAATCCATCAGCCTCGGCGAACGCCTGCTGAACAAGGTCCTGAACGGTTTCGACAGCTCCCTGGACAAGATCCCCGGCGAGCGCGTGCAGGTGATGCTCCACGAATACCGCCTCGAATTGATCGAAGACCTGCTCGAAGACATCGGCCTGGGCAATCGCATGGCCTATGTCGTCGCCCGTCGCCTGCTCGGCGAAGGCGAACAACTGCCAAGCCCCGAAGGCCCGCTGGCGATTCGCGGCACCGAAGGCCTGGTGCTCAGCTATGCCAAGTGTTGCACGCCGATCCCGGGCGACCCGATTGTCGGCCACCTGTCCGCTGGCAAGGGGATGGTGGTGCACCTGGACAACTGCCGCAACATCAGCGAAATCCGTCACAACCCGGAAAAATGCATCCAGCTCTCCTGGGCCAAGGATGTCACCGGCGAATTCAACGTCGAGCTGCGGGTAGAGCTGGAACACCAGCGCGGCCTGATCGCGCTGCTGGCCAGCAGCGTCAACGCCGCCGACGGCAATATCGAAAAAATCAGCATGGACGAGCGCGATGGCCGCATCAGCGTCGTCCAATTGGTGGTCAGCGTGCACGACCGTGTGCACCTGGCCCGCGTGATCAAGAAACTGCGCGCCCTGACCGGCGTTATCCGCATCACCCGCATGCGCGCATAGCGCCTCAATAGCCTATTCCTTACAAGGAGTCATCAATGACCAAGACCGTTATCACCAGCGACAAGGCCCCAGCCGCCATCGGCACCTACTCCCAGGCGATCAAGGCCGGCAACACCGTGTACATGTCGGGCCAGATCCCGCTGGACCCGAAGACCATGGAGCTGGTGGAAGGCTTCGAAGCCCAGACCGTGCAGGTGTTCGAAAACCTCAAGGCCGTGGCCGAGGCCGCCGGTGGTTCCTTCAAGGACATCGTCAAGCTGAACATCTTCCTCACCGACCTGAGCCACTTCGCCAAGGTCAACGAGATCATGGGCAAGTACTTCGACCAGCCTTACCCTGCCCGCGCCGCCATTGGCGTGGCGGCCCTGCCAAAGGGCGCGCAGGTTGAAATGGATGCCATCCTGGTCATCGAGTAATAAGGTCGGCGCAGCCTCCCCCGCTGCGCCGTTTTCGTCTTGAAAGGATTCCACCATGCGCAAAGCGCTTGCTTTCTCGCTGCTCGCCCTTTTTCTGGGCGGTTGCGCCAGCGACCCTGCCGACCGTGACATCAGCGGCACCTGGATCAACCAGGCGGCCATCGACGCTGCCGCCAAGGGCGGCCCGCTGCGCGAAGCGCTGCAAGGCTATGGTCCGAACCTGGAATGGGACGTCAATACCCGGGCCGGCCAGGCACGCTACACCAATGGTTTTGAAAACGTCGAAGGCAAACTGCTGGGCGAAGAAGACGGCGCCTGGAAAGTCGACTTCTACGGCAGCTCCGCCAGCGAGCTCAAGCGCGACGGCGACCAGTTGAGCCAGGCCGCCACCGAGAACGAACCGCAGCAGGTGTTCCACCGCGCGCAAGTCCAGGTACCGGAAGGCGCACCCATCGGCGCCAGTTTCGAACGCGCGCTGTATGCCGCCTACCTGGGCGGCACCTGGAACATCGCCAGCGGCCCCGGCCAGGGCGCCACCGTGCAATTCCAGCCCGACGGCCAGGTCAGCGGCCTGCCGGGCGCCGACCGTTACGCCCTGTGCCTGGCCGGCGATTGCGCCTCCATGAGCGGCGGCAACGACAATATCTGGCTGCAACAGAACGGCCAGGGCAACACCTGGATCTTTGCCCGTGATGGCAAGAAGCTGGAGATTTTCCAGACCGTGAATGCGGCGCTGGCGGATGAAATGCCGTCGTTCACGCCGGGCAACCGGCAGTGGGTGTTGGAAAAGCAGTAAGTCGGATCTGAGCCCTTCAGACCGAAATCCTCTGCTCGCGATAGCGCGGTGAAGCAGCGCCGAACGACGCCCGTTTTGCCTCGAAGAAACCTGACCGCTCCAAGGTATCGGACAACTTCTATAAACCTACCGAAGAGAGTGGTTTCATCTGGCAGCACAATTGAGTTCACAATTGCGAAGCTCTGGAACACGACACCGGCGCTCTGAACGTCCTCGTGTTCAATCAGGCTTGGCGCTTCGGCGGCTTCGCCAGCAAAACGGCGATGCTAAAAATCGGCAGCGTCTCCAAGACATTGGGATCTGTATATATAGACCTCGATCGCTCGCTCCAGCGCGGCCGTGGTTCGATCATTCAGCTCGATGCGCAACGCCACCGCCCGTTCCACGCCAACCTGCAGGGCCGGGCCGAAGCGGCTGGTGTCCAATCCCAGACGGATGAGCATCTTCTCGACACCGACGGTGGTAACCGTCACGAACTGCTTCACCCCACACCCGAGGGCGAAATTCACAATGGCGTGGATCGCCTGGACAGTGCCTTGGGAGAAACCGAAGCGGTTGTCATGGGGCATCTCGATGGCAAACCGGCTCAACTCCCAGATCGAATCGGAGCACGGCGCCGGTTGTCCGTGCAGCAGTTCGGGAAATGTATGCGCCAACATGTTCGGCCCGGTGGTGGGAAGGATCCGCCAGCAACCGCAGACGTATGCCTGCTCCGCGCTCCGATTGATAATCATGTAATAAGGATCGAGTGCATCGTATCCATCGATTTCCATGTCATTGATCAGCGGTATATCCCACATCTTCTTTTGCTTGAAGATACGCGCCCGAAGTTTGTGCATGTTATTCAGCGCTTGAGGATTGATCTTGTGGCGACGGCCAATGGAAATAAACATGACGGGTATATACCGGCGGAGTGAAATATGTCGCACAGCGTATATTCGCAATGAATAAATGAGACCCTCCCCGATCCGGGAGGTAGTTCGGGCCGGACGGATTTGCTAGTTTTTGCCTTTTGAAGGACTCAGCCCGATGAAGCTACTCAACACCTCGACCGTGCGCGAGGTTGCGCGCCAAGCCATCAGCCTGCGCCTGGATCAAAAGCAGAGCCAGACCGAGTTCTGGTCAAGGTTCGGCATCAGCCAGGCCTGCGCCAGTCGTATCGAATGCACCAGCCAGGTCCCCGCCCCGGTTTACATTCTGTTGCGCCTCTACTTGAGCGGGCGCCTGCAGGAGAGCGACCTGGCCCAGCGTCCACAGTGACGCTCAAGGCGTGATCGATTTCTGCTGGATAGCCTTGAGCACTGCCATCTGGCGCGAGCTGACCTGAAACTTGCGGCGAATGTTCTTGAAATGGAAGTCGATTGCCGAGGTTGTACAAGAGAGGATCATCGCGATCTCCCAAGTCGTCTTGCCCGCCGCGCTCCATTGCAGCACCTCTTTCTCCCGTTTCGTCACATGCACCGGTGCATGGTGTTCAGCCTGGGCCTTGAGGACCCGCTCGATGACGTAGTCACGCAGCATTGTCGCCAGGGGCAAGGTTTCGATCATGGCAAGGGTGGCTCGGGCGCCGTGTTCGGAGTGCTTGAGACAGAGCATACCCGCCTCCCCCCGTGGGCCATGCAGGGGCAGCGCCAGTCCGCGCTGGAGCCCATACATGGCAGCCTCTTCAAAGAACGCTGATTCCGAGGGCCGACGGTAATTTTCACGGTTCCAGAGCAACGGCTGGTTCAGGTTCAGGCAATGCTGGACGATCGGGTCAACCGCCACATAGCCCTGGGCGTCGTAACGCTTGCGCCAGGCGCCGGGATAGTCACTGTGGATCAGCACCTGCTGGTTCATGGCAGCGGGGCCGGGCTTGAGGCCCAACAGGAAGTTCGCGTAGCCCAGCTTGCGGGTCAGCGTTTTCAACCCTGCCAGCCAATCCTCGAAGCACTCCGTTTCGCTGAGTTGTATCAGCTCATCCATTGCCAGCACAGCCATTCCCTTCCTTGTGACACCGCTCGACGGTGCTCTCATCCTGAGACAGCACGTGAGGGAAACCGCCCCCCTCGCAAAAGTGGGGCGATAAGATAGAGATATGGCGCTTTGAAATCAATGTGCGAGCGAGGCCCTCTGGCAAAGGCTCACGCGCGAGACGGGACAGGCGTTTTTCTGCCCAGGCGGATCAGCTCGTTGGAGAAACACAAACCGATGATGATCAGTGCCGCGCCCGCGTACAGACTTTCGCGAGGCACCTCATTGAGCACCACAAACGCCAGCAGGGCGGCGAACAGCGGTTCGGTCAGCTCCAAGGCCTGCACCTGGGAGGGCTTGAGGTATTCGATGGCCTTGGTGGTGCAGAAAAAGCCGAGAATGGTCGGCAACGCGGCCAGCGCCAGCAGCGCGGCAACCGCCAGGGACGACAGCTCACCGATCACGAAACCGTCGGCCGCGGCCGGCATCAACAAGTACAGGCTGCCGAAGAACAGCAGTTGACGGGTGAAGTGCAACCCACCGGACACGCCCATTCGCTTCATGGCGACCGAAAACGCCCCGTAGCCGCAGCCCGCCATGGAAGCCAGCGCAGCGCCTTGGAGAGTGAAGCCCTGCCGCAGGTCGGCACCGAAGATCACCGCGATCCCGGCGATAGCCAGGGCCGCGCCCACGGTGGCGTTGGCGGTGATGGCGTCCTTGAGGAATATGCGGCCGAGCACGATGGAGGAGATGGATGCGCTGGCCATCAACATCACGACCACGCCCGCCGCGGCGTAATGCCGATAGGCAGATGTTTCGAAGTGGAACAGCACGAAGATACCGAGGAACGCACAGATCGCCGCCTGGGTCCATTTGGCTGGCGTCGCCGGACGCTTGAGAAACAGCAGCAAAGCCGAGAGCAGCAGACAACCCAGGACCGTCTTTATGACGGCGACACTGCTGGCGGTAAAGCCATTGCTCATGAGCACTTTACTGAGCACGCCGATCGTGGCGTTAAGTGCGGCGGCGGAGAGTGCAAAGATAACGCCTTTGCTGAAACTAGCTTGCATTGATGACGGTCCCTGTCGCTGGTAGGTCGTTCGATAAAATGTCGGCCCACATCGACGGCGCGAAATTGGAGGATATGAAGATCCCGCCAAACCCCGCATTCGTGGTGGCGTATGCCGCGTCGCAGAGCAGGATCCGATGAGCCTTCTTGAGGTTCCAGTACGGAATGGCAGGGAAGAGATGGTGGATCAGGTGGAAGTTCTCTCCATGCATGGCCGTGAAGAAATGCTCGAGCGGATGGCTGAAGCGGTTTCGGGTGGCCTGCAGATCGCTCTTGGCTTGGGCGATCATCGGGTAATGCTCGGCGAGCTCGATGAACCAAGTCAAGGCCTGGAAGGTACTGAGGTAGGGCAAGAGCCAGTAGAGGACATAGCCCTTGGCGCCGAACAGCATCGTCAGGCCCACGCCGAGCAGGCCCTGGCAGGCGAGCACCGCAAACAGCTCACGCTTGCTGGGGCTGCGGATCAGTCGGTTGACCAGCAGATACTTCAAGCTCTGCGGTGCGCCCAGGAATAGCAGCGGCCTGATGAGATGCGCAAGCGCGAACCTGGCCGTCGAGCGCGCCTCGAACACCCCGGACTGCTGATAGTACCGATAGTCGGGATCGCGCTCCGGGTCACCCAACTTGTGGTGGTGATCCAGGGTGTGGGAGCGCTTGTAGCTGGCCCAGCCCTGGAAAATCAGGTAACCCGAGCACCAGGTGCCGAGGAATTTTTCCAGCCGCTTACTGCGACACAGCGCACCATGCGCCGCTTCGTGCAGCAGCGTGGCCAATGCCCGTTGTCGTGAACCGATCAGCAGGATGGACAACGGCAGCAGCCAGGGACTGGACTCGCCCAGGTAGATCGCCAGGCTGATCCAGAACAGGTTCTGCAGCAACGCGAGGGGGCCATGGTAATTGTCGTAGCGGTACAACTGCTTGATCTGGTCCTTGATCTCTTTCGAGAACCGGTGTCTGGGTAACATCGATGATCCTGTTTCATTCGCCTTGGAGACTCGGGCCCTGCGGATAGGGCGTCCGCCAGCCTTCGAGCGGCCGCAGAAACTAGTGACTTGCCACAACGCTAACAACCTCCCTGTTCCGGGAGGTACCAGGCCGTACGCGCGCCCTATCTACTAGGCAGTGCCGGGCGCTATCGGGCCCGACAGCACCACTTCGCACCAAGGACGCCACGGGAAGTTAGCGATGCCAGGTCTTGAAAACGATTACCTCACTTACGATTTCGACATTACTTTCGAAAACAGCGTCGCGCTGGTGGCCTTCACCGACTCGCACCGGCACAACCTGTGGTCGATGCCACGGATGGCCCAGCTGACCCGACTGCTGAGACAGTTGAACGAGGATGACGCGGTAGGTGCAGTGCTGCTGCACAGCGGCGAGGGCCGATCGTTCGGTGCCGGCGGCAGCTTCCACGAAACCTCGACATTCACCGGTGGCAACGAGGTCGATGTCTGGATCGATCACGTCACCGACCTGTACATCGCAGCCCTGCAGTTGAACCGTCCGCTGATCGCAGCCATCGATGGCTACGCCATCGGCATCGGCCTGCAGATAGCCCTGACCGCCGACTACCGGATCGGCAGCGATCGCTGCGTGCTGAAGATGCCCGAGTTCGAACTGGGCATCGCCTGCACCTTCGGCGGCTTCATGCTGGAGAAGATCGTCGGGCGCAGCCTGATGCAGAACATGCTGATGTCCTGTGCCGAGTGGCCAGCACCGCGTGCCATGGCCGACGGGCTGCTGCATGCAGTGGCCGATGCCGGACAACTGCGCGCCAGCGCCCTGGAACAGGCCCACCGCGCCGCCGCGTTCACCGATGCCGCGTTCCGCAATACCAAGGCCTACCTCAACCGAGACTTCATCGCCGGGCTGGAGCAGACCCGCATCGCCGGCAAACAGGCGCATCGCGCGGCCTTCGCCGCTGGCGAGGCACAGGGCCGGATGAAGACGATCCTCAACCGCTCCAGTGTGCAACCGAGCCTGGAGGCGACCCCATGACCGTACAACCCTGGTTGCTGCTTTCCAGCCGTCCCCTCGACCGCTTCGAATCCGCCCACGTGCCGCTGGCCGCCTCGGCTTTCCACGGCTATGCCTCGGCCTGGCCGGTCCCCGCGCCCGACGACCGTCACGATGCGTCTGGCCGTCCTCGCACGCGCCTGCACGTAGGGGGAGACAACCTGATCGAGGTGCAAGGCGACCAGCTGACCGTGACGACCAGCAGCCGCAACACCTGCGCGCTGTACTGGAGCGCCGACCATCAAGGCAACTTCGTCCTGTCGACCGACCTGCTGATCGCTGCCAGCGCCTGGATGAGCCTGACCGATTGCCAGTTGGGCGTGCGCGAACAGGCGGGCGTGCACCTGGACGATCGCTCGAGCATCCATGGCATCGGCCGGTTGTTGCACAGCAGCCGCCTTGAGGTTGTGTTGCAGGGCAACCAGGTGCGCGTCGGACGTGACGCAATGCAAGACACCCTGGCCCTGCAAAGCGACCGCTACGGCGACGCCCTGTTCGCCGGACAGACGCAGATCAGGGCGTTGCAGGAAAGTATCGCCGGCCATCTGCAGCGGCCCGGCAAGGTCGCCGCACTGGTTTCCGGCGGTGTCGACTCCGGGTTGGTCGCCGCCCTGCTCGCCGCGCAGTGCCCGGACTTCGAAGCCTTCAGCATCGGTACCCCCTGGGGCAACGAGTTCGATGACGCCCAGCAACTGGCCGACGCACTCGGACGCCCGTTGAACCGTGTCGAACTCGACCCGCAATCGATCCTGCTGGCGCTGCCCCAGACCATCCGCGCCTTTGGCCATCCGCAGCCCCAAGCCGTAGAGATCGGCGTGGCAATCACCGCGTTCTGTCGGCAGTTGGAAGAAGGCCGGACGATTTTCACCGGTTATGGCTCGGATCTGATCAACTCCGGCATGGCCACGGGTGACGGCCTGGCTGAAGATATCCGCAGCAGCATCGCGGTCGAGGTCGACAAGACCCGTTACTCCAGCGAACTCACAGGCATCGCGGCCCAAGCCTGCGGCAGCGAACTGGTTCATCCCTACTGGGACCTGCCCGTGCTGCGTAGCGCGCTGGACACGTGTCCGTCGGTCAAGACCACCCGCGGCCGCGAAAAGGGCCACCTGCGCCTTGCCGCCGAGCAATGGCTGCCTGCCGAGGTCGCCTGGCGCAAGAAGACCGCCATCCACCACGGCAATGGGTTGGGCACGGCGCTGTCGCAGTTGATCGACGTCACCACCCACCAGTCCGCCAGCGCGCCGGCGCTGTACCGCCAGATCCTGGCGACCCAGCTGGACCAGGCCGTACGAGCCCCATTGGCGCCGCTGTGTGCCGAAGAAGTACTCGACCGCGCCCTGCACTCACTCGCTCACTGCCGCTGAAGGAACCGCCCATGAACTCATCCGTTTCCTTGCGCGACCTGCGCGGCCAGACCCTGACCGCCTCTGGCCTGGGCGTCCATCTGCCGGACGAAACACCGCTGGCGGCCGTTCGCCAGGCGGTGCTCGACCATGGCGTGACCCTGCTGCGCAACGTCCACTTCGACGAAGACAGCTTCCGGCAGTTCGTCGAAAGCCTGGGGGACAAGGTGTCCTACGACGAGGGCAACGCCAACGTTGGCTACGGCTTCGCCGACATCCTCAAGCTCGACGGCACCCACGATAAGGAAAAGGTCATTACCGGCCGGGGCAGCCTGCCGCTGCATACGGACGGCATCCTGCTCGGCACCCAGGTCGACCTCATCATCCTGTATGCCGCCGACGTTGCAAACATTGACGAAGATGGCGCAACCGTCGTGTGCGACCAGCTCGCGGCCTGGAAGGACATGCCCGATTCGTTGCGCCAACCGCTGCTGGACGGCCGGCTCGAATACCTGGCCTTCGAGCGAGGCTATTTCGCCACGGTGCCCGAGGGCTGGTATCCGATATCCACGTTCCGCGACTACGGCCGTGTCCGCTCGCTCAACCTCGCGTTGCCTTTCGACAGCCAGGTCAAGGCCAGTTGGGATGTTCGCGTGCCGGGGCTGAGCGAGGACGCATCGGCTGCCTGGTTCGCGGAACTGGAACGGCACCTGACAGCCGACCCGTACCTGTACTGCCATCGCTGGCGCAAGGGTGACCTGTTGATCATCGATAACCAGCGCACCCTGCACGGCCGGCGCGGGCTATTGCCCAATACCTGCCGCAAGCTACTACGCGGCCAGGTGACGTTCGAGGCCATCGCCTCGGCACCCGGCGCGGCGCTGGAGAGTGCCTGAGCGTGTGCACGATCATTGCCGCGCTCGGCCTTTCACCGCAGTGGCCGGTGTTGCTGGCCTCGGTGCGGGACGAGTCGGTCGCGCGCCCATGGCAAGCCCCGGCCGCGCATTGGCCCGAGCAGCATCCACAGGTGATCGGCGGCCTGGACCTGCAATCCGGCGGCACCTGGCTGGCGCTTGACGTTCACCAGCACCGCGCGAGTTTTCTGGTCAACCGCCCAGAGCACCTCGCCGGTAAAACCCGCAGCCGTGGCGAGCTACCGCTCATCGCACTGCAAGCACCCGCGCAGCGCTGGGACGCCGACAGCCTGAGCCAGTACAACGGCTTCATCCTGGGACTGGCCGATGCCAACGGCCTGGTGCTCCATCAATGGGACACCCGCACCCTGCGCTCAGTGCATCTGGGCAAGGGTCTCCACGGCCTGTGCTACCGCGGCATCGGCGAGGATCACCCACGCCTGGCACGGCACCTGCCCCGTTTCGCCGCCAGCCCGCTGCCTCGGCCCCTGGCGACGGCCTCCCCGGCGCAAGCCTGGGGTCGCTGGCTGCACCTATTGGCCGATGGCGGCCAGTACAGCAGCGCCGACGATGCGCTGATGTGGCGGCGCGACGTTGAAGGCGGCCCCTGGGCCTCTCAATCGGCCGCTTGCCTGGCGCTGGGCAAACAACAGTCGCGACTGGACTTCAGCGCCTCGCCACTGGACCCGACCAGTTGGCGCAACTTGCCGTCCCCTTTATCCCATTAGAACGAGAATGCTGCCTTGAACATCCACCCCCTCGCGCCGGATCAATACCCCCAGTTGCTGGCTTTCATCGGCCAGTCGAACGATGCCGACGCCCAGTTGTTCCTCGCCGGCGCACTGAGCAATCGCGCCGAGGGCCTGCAGGTCTATGTGCGTCAGGAGGACGACCACCTGCTCGGTGCCGTCGCCCTGTTGCCCAGCCTGCCGCCGTTCGCCGTGCCGGTCATCCTCGTTGCCGGCGAGCCGGACGCAGCGTTGCTGGCACACGTTGCCGCAGGGCATGTCAGCCCGCAGATGGCAATCGGTCCCAAGGCCGTCCTGGAGCGCTTGCTGGAACACTGGCCGGCCGCCTGGCTGCCGCTGATCGGGCGGCGCGACGAAGTGCTGCTCAAACAGTTCGCCCCCTTCCCGGTCGAATCGATACCGGCACTCAGCACCCGCCTGGCCGGGCCTGAGGATGAAGCCACCCTGGTTGGCTACCGGATCCAGATGGAGAAAGACTCCGGCGTAAAGCTCGTGTCCAGTCGCGAACAGGCCACGCATACCGTCCGCCAGCTCACCCAGCGCCAGGCGCTGCATGTGATCGAGGTGGACGGCCAGCTCGGCGGCTGCACGGCCCTGACCAGCCGGGACGAACAGCACGAGCAACTGGGCTTCATCTTCGTCGAGGCCCGTCACCGGCTGCGTGGCGTTTCGGACAGGCTGCTGAGTGACGTCTGTGCCGGCATCCACCGCCGCCAGCGCAAGCCGCTGACGTTTACCTGCAGCGGCGGCCCGTTGCGTCATCGCCTGGGTGAGATCGGCTTTCGCACAGTGGGCGAACATTTGAAGCTGTATTTCGGCTGATCACCAAGGAATCCAACGAATGTTCCAGCGCCAGTTCCTCAGCATGGTTGCGCATCATCGAGACCATCCGGCCGTCATCGACAGCCACGGCACGTCCAGCACCTACGGCGACCTGCTGCAAGCCATCGACCTGTTGCGCGCCCGCTTGCAGGCGGCGGGCCTGCGAGAAGGCGATGTGGTGGCGACCCAACTTGGCAACAGCACCGGCTATGTGGCGCTCTTGTTCGCCATGGCCAGCCTGGGCCTGGTCCATTGCCCGATCAATCTGGCCAGCAGTGCCGAGCACCGGGCGATGCGCCTGACCCAGGTCGGTGCCACCGTGCTGGTCAATGAACGGGGCATCGTACCCGACGGCATCGATGTACCCGGCTTCGCCCTGCACTCCTCGATCCCCGTCAACCAGGAAGCTCCCGCCTGGCAGGAGCGAACCGGGCTGATGCGCATGCAGGAGACCTCCGGCAGCACGGGTACGCCGAAACTTGCCCTATGGCGCCAGGACCGCCTGTTTCGGGAGATCCTGCACTGGGTCGAGTGCGCCGGCCTCGATGACAGCGCGCGCTACCTGAACATCCACACCCTCGATGGCGGCCATGCCGTCGACCTCCATGTGTTCCCTGCCTTGCTGACGGGCGCCACGCTTTACCTGGGCGAAGCGTCCCGAATCGAGGACACCCTGCGCACCCTCGACGAGCAGCGCATCAGCGTGATGAGCGCGTTGCCCTCGCAATACCTGGCGCTGGCGCAAGCCGCGCAACGGCTCGGCACCCGGTTGCCGGCGCTGACCCGGCCGTTCTGCGGCGGCGCCTACCTGGACGATCAGGTGGTGCTCGAAGCCGAGCGCGATCTGGGCATACACATCAAGCGAATCTATGGTTCCACCGAGTTCGGCATGATCCTGGCCAATTTCGCCCCCGGCCTGCAGGTCAACTGCGGCATGCGTGCGGTGGGGGATGTCGAGGTGACGCTGGCGGTGCTCGACCCCGCGCAGCCGGAGGTCGGCGAAATCGTCGCTCGCTCCGCGCATCGCGGCTCCGGTTACTTCCCCCTCCCGGCCAACCCGGTCGAGGACGACGCCTATCCCACCGGGGATGTCGCACGAAGACTGGACGATGGCAGCCTGATGCCCTTGGGACGCACGAACGACGCCCTGCTGACCGCACAGGGGACACAATTCACGCCCGCCCTGGAAGGACGTCTTGCACAGTCGCTGGTACTCGAACGGGTGGTCGTGCTTGTCGACGAACAGGATCGCCGTCGCGCCCACGTGGTGCTGCAAGCCAGCCCCGTCATCGCTGCTCAAAAGCGGTCGACGCTGGTCATGCTACTGGAGCGACTGGGTGTTGCCGCTGGCATCGCGGCAATCGAAAGGATACCGTTGACACCGACCGGCAAGCCGGACCGCATGCGCTTGCGCATGCTGCTCGGCACAAGGCACACAGGCATGGAATCAATCATTCATCTGAAGGACCTGACATGAGCGCCACGCACATTCAGCCAAAAGGCTTTCGTAGCATCATCGCCAACCTGGGCATCAAGGACAGCCGCGACGACTTCATGGCCGTCATCTCCGACGTGCCGGCCAGCATCAGTGCCGTGTTCACTCAGTCGCGCTTCGCCGGCCCGAGTGTGACGCTGTCCCGCGAGGTCGCCCAGCGCGATACCGCACAAGGCGTGGTGGTGATCGCGCGCAACGCCAACGTCGCCACGGGCCCAGAGGGCCTGGCCAATGCCCAGGAAGTTCGCGCGGGGCTGGCCCGGGCCGTGGACGTCGACCCGCAGGCGCTGGTAATCGCCTCGACCGGCGTGATCGGTCGCCAGTATCCGATGGAGAAGATCCGCACCTTCCTGGGCAACGTACCGCCCCTGCAACCCGCCGACTTCCAACGCTGCGCGGCGGCGATCATGACCACCGACACCCACACCAAGTACGCAGCACGCCAGGTCGGCAGCGCAAGCCTGGTTGGCATCGCCAAGGGCGTGGGGATGATCGAGCCGAACATGGCGACCCTGCTGACGTTCTTCTTTACCGATGCCCGCATCGCCCCCGATGTGCTGGATGCGCTGTTTCGGCGGGTGATCGACAAGACCTTCAATGCCTTGAGCATCGATACCGATACCTCCACCAGCGACTCGGCGGCGATCCTCGCCAACGGACTGGCGGGCGAAGTGGACATGGTCGAATTCGAGCAAGCGCTTTATGACATCGCCCTTGGGCTGGTGCGCATGATCGCCTCGGACGGCGAAGGCGCGAGCAAGGCACTGGAGGTGCACGTCACGGGGGCGCGTGATGATGCGCAGGCCAAGCGTGTGGCCAAGGCCATCGTCAACTCGCCGCTGGTCAAGACCGCTGTCCATGGCGCAGACCCGAACTGGGGGCGCGTAGCCATGGCAATCGGCAAGTGCGAGGCAGAGCAGGACATCGACCCGGACAAGGTACGCATCGTTTTTGGTGAGACCGAGGCGTATCCACAGCAGTTGGACGAGGCCGGGCTACTGGCGGTCAAGGGTTACCTGCAGGGCAAGGAAGTGCTGATCTCGGTAGACCTGAACATCGCCCAAGGGCAGTTCACCGTCTATGGGTGCGATCTTTCGGAGGGTTACATCCGCATCAACGCCGACTACACGACCTGAGTACCGGCGTGGGCTGGAGTTCGAGGGTGGAACCGTGGTGCCCGTGCATTCAATGGGCACCACGGATCCTGTGCGGGCCACAGCAATAGCGGCTCACGGCCAACGAGCGAGCCTAGGCCCCGAGGGCATCGTTGATGCCGTGTCAGCAGCGCCCTTCCAGAATCGCCGCATACCCCTCGCGAAAACTCGGATACCGCGGCGACCAGCCCAGGGCCTTGGCCCGGGCGTTGCTGCAGCGTTTGCTACCGGCGCGGCGGACGCTGGCGTTTTCGGCCCATTGGGTGACACCCATGTAGTTGCGCAGCCAGCCCACCACGTCGGCCAGCGCGGCGGGCGTGTCGTCGACACCGATGTAGCAGTCTTCCAGGGGCTTGCCCTGGCGATCGGCTTCCAGCAGAAAGGCCAGCAGGCCCGCCGCGTCGTCGGCGTGGATGCGGTTGGCGTACAGGGGCGGATCTTCCACCACGCTGTAGCCCTGGCGCACCTGGTTCAGCAGCCATTCGCGGCCCGGCCCATAGATGCCGGTCAGGCGCACGCGGCTGGCGGGGATGCCACTGTCCAGGGCCACTTGCTCGGCTTCGAGCATCAGCCGGCCGGAATACCCTCCGGCCACGGTGGGCGAGGTTTCATCCACCCATTCGCCCTGCTGCTGCCCATACACACTGCTGCTGGACACAAACAGCAGGCGCTTGGGCCGCTGCCCATGCTGCTTCAGCCAGCCCAACACATGCTGCAAGCCTTCGACATACGCCGTGCGATAGCCCGCTTCGTCATGGTCGGTGGCCGCGGCGCTGTACACCAGGTAATCCAGCGAGCCGGTGGGCCAGTCGGCCGGGCATTGCTCGCCGAACAAATCCCCCGCCACCCCGATGACGCCGGCCGGCAGGCTCGAAACCGTACGCCGCAGGCCATGGACCTGCCAATGTTCGGCCAATAACTGGCGAGCCAGGCGGCCGCCGATATCACCGCAGCCGGCGATCAAAACAGAAGGCGCGGACATCAAGAACTCCTCTGGCAAAGCCGCAGACTAGCCTCCGAGGGGGACGAGCGGCTAGCCATGGGACAAAAAAAGTAACTGTATTACTTTTGTTAACAAGAATTACTTGCAATAATGCCCGCCACTTTTGTTCTCGGCCCACGAGGCCTGGAAGAACATCAACCTTCTTTTTTTCTCAGGTCCGGCCAGCATGAAACGCTCTCTATCCCCCGCTTCGCCAACCAACCGACCTCGTGCCTGGAGCACGGTAGCCGCCCTGCTGTTCAGCCTGCTGCTGGCACCTGTCGCCGCGCTCGCTGATGCACAGACGCCCGCCACGGCCCCAGCCACAACCCCGGCCGCCGCCCAGGCACCGGCAGACCCGGCCGCTCCCGTTGCGACGCCGGTCGCCACCGATCCGGCCCAAGCCGTCGAGGCCCAGGCACCTGAAGCACTCGAAGCCGACAACTCGCTGGGCATGGCCCACGACCTGTCGCCATGGGGCATGTACAAGAACGCCGACATCATCGTGAAAATCGTGATGATCGGCCTGGCCATCGCGTCGATCATCACCTGGACCATCTGGATTGCCAAAGGCTTCGAGCTGTTGGGTGCCAAGCGTCGCTTGCGCGGTGAAATCGCCGCCCTGAAAAAAGCCGCCACCCTCAAGGACGCCAGCGCCACCGCCGCGAAGGAAGGCACCCTCGCCAACCTGCTGGTGCATGACGCACTCGAAGAGATGCGCCTGTCGGCCAACAGCCGCGAGAAAGAAGGCATCAAGGAACGCGTGAGTTTCCGCCTGGAGCGCCTGGTTGCCGCCTGCGGTCGCAACATGAGCAGCGGCACCGGTGTGCTCGCCACCATCGGCTCCACCGCCCCCTTCGTCGGCCTGTTCGGCACCGTGTGGGGCATCATGAACAGCTTCATCGGCATCGCCAAGACCCAGACCACCAACCTCGCCGTCGTCGCCCCAGGCATCGCCGAAGCCCTGCTGGCAACGGCACTGGGCCTGGTCGCGGCCATTCCAGCCGTGGTGATCTACAACGTCTTCGCCCGCTCCATTGCCGGCTACAAGGCCCAGGTCTCCGACGCTTCGGCGCAAGTCCTGCTGCTGGTCAGCCGTGACCTCGATCACCTGCCGTCCGAGCGCAGCTCGCAACCGCACATGGTGAAAGTGGGGTAATCGGCCATGGGCCTGCATTTGAAAGAAGGCGCAGACGACGATCTGGCCGAGAACCACGAAATCAACGTCACGCCGTTCATCGACGTGATGCTGGTGCTGTTGATCATCTTCATGGTGGCCGCCCCGCTGGCCACCGTGGACATCAAGGTCGACCTGCCGGCGTCGACGGCAAAGCCTTCGCCGCGCCCGGAAAAACCGGTATTCCTCAGCGTCAAGGCCGACCAACGCCTGTTCCTGGGTGAAGACGAGGTCAAGGCCGACACCCTCGGTGCGACCCTCGACGCCAAGACCCAGGGCAAGAAAGACACGACGATCTTCTTCCAGGCCGATAAAGGCGTGGACTACGGCGACCTGATGAGCGTGATGGATGCGCTGCGAAGCGCCGGCTACCTGAAGGTCGGCCTGGTCGGACTCGAGACGGCGCCCAAGAAATGATCACGACGCGCCAAAAGCTGACGCGTTACAGCGGTAGCCTGGTGGTGGTATTGGGCGTGCATGCGCTCGCCATCGCCCTGGCGCTGAACTGGACCTCGCGCGCGCCCATCGAATTGCCACCCCAGGCGATGATGGTCGAACTGGCGCCAGTGCCAGCCCCGCCGCCACCGGCACCGCCGAAAGTCGTCACACCGCCGCAACCGCCCGAGCCGGTCGAAGAGCTGCCGCTGCCCAAGCTTGCCGAAGCGCCGACGCCGGAAATCGCCGTGCCCAAGCCGGTCAAGCCCAAGCCCAAGCCTCAACCGCCCAAACCCAAGCCCGTGGTCGAGAAAAAGCCGGAGCCGCCGAAGGAACAGCCGTCGGAGCAGAAACCGAGCGACACTCAGCCGACCCAGGCACCGACCGAGAAGTCCGCGCAACCGGCGCCCGGCCCGTCACCTGCGCAGACGGCCGCCAAGGCCAATTGGCAGGGCACGCTGCTGGCGCACTTGGGCAAGTACAAGAAGTACCCGCCCAGGGCGCAGCAAATGAACAAGGAAGGCACCAACCGCTTGCGTTTCGTGGTGGATGCCGACGGCAACGTGCTGTCATTCGAATTGGTGGGCAGTTCCGGCACGGAGTTGCTGGACCGGGCCACCCTGGAAATGATCCGCCGCGCCCAACCGCTGCCCAAGCCACCGGCGGAGTTGCTGACCAACGGCACCATCGAACTGACGGCACCGTTTGTGTACTCCATCGACAAGCGTCGGCGCTGATCGCAAACTTTCAAGCCCCTGTAACAGGGGCTTTTTATTTCTGGTGAAGAGGCCTTTTGGAGCAAAGGCAATGTGGGAACCAGGGCATCTGCGGGAGCAAAGCTTGCTCGCGATACAGGCACCTCGGTTCCAGTGAACACCGCGTTAACTTCATCGCGGGCAAGCCTTGCTCCCACAGACAATTCCACATTCTTGAATAAATCACCTCGCCACACAGACATTCGACAGTGTCACACCGCGCCCCCAGTCTGATAACGTGCGTCTATCGATTGCAGCCGGTATGCTTGGCTCGCAACTTCACGGACGCTCGCCATGACCCTCACAGAATTACGCTACATCGTGACCCTCGCCCAAGAGCAGCATTTCGGCCATGCAGCCGAGCGTTGCCACGTCAGCCAGCCGACGCTATCGGTGGGCGTGAAAAAACTTGAAGACGAACTCGGTGTACTGATTTTCGAGCGCAGCAAAAGCGCCGTGCGCCTGACCCCGGTGGGTGAAGGCATCGTCGCCCAGGCACAAAAAGTCCTGGAGCAGGCCCAAGGCATTCGCGAACTGGCCCAGGCCGGCAAGAACCAACTGACCGCCCCGCTGAAAGTCGGCGCGATCTACACCGTCGGCCCATACCTGTTCCCCCACCTGATTCCACAACTGCACCGGGTCGCCCCGCAGATGCCGTTGTACATCGAAGAAAACTTCACCCACGTGCTGCGCGACAAGCTGCGCAACGGCGAGCTGGACGCGATCATCATCGCCCTGCCGTTCAACGAAGCCGACGTCCTGACCCTGCCGCTCTACGACGAACCCTTCTACGTCCTGATGCCGGCAGAGCACCCCTGGACCCAGAAAAAAACCATCGACGCGGCCCTGCTCAACGACAAGAGCCTGCTGCTGCTCGGCGAAGGCCATTGCTTCCGCGACCAGGTGCTCGAAGCCTGCCCGACCCTGACCAAGGGCAGCGAAGGGGCCAAGCACACCACGGTGGAATCCAGCTCCCTGGAAACCATTCGCCACATGGTCGCATCCGGCCTGGGCATCTCGATCCTGCCGCTGTCGGCAGTGGACAGCCATCATTACTCCCCCGGGGTGATCGAAGTCCGCCCGCTGACGCCGCCCGTGCCGTTCCGTACCGTCGCCATCGCCTGGCGCGCCAGTTTCCCGCGGCCCAAGGCCATCGAAATCCTCGCCGACTCGATCCGCCTGTGCTCCGTGGCCAAGCCGCCCGCTGGCAAGTAAGCCGCGGTCATGACTGAGCTGTCGAAGGTGCCGGTCACGACACTCAAGGGTGTCGGTGAAGCCATGGCCGAGAAACTGGCCAAGGTCGGCCTGGAAAACCTCCAGGACCTGCTGTTCCACCTGCCGTTGCGCTATCAGGACCGCACCCGCGTGGTGCCCATCGGCCATCTGCGCCCGGGACAGGATGCGGTGATCGAAGGCACCGTCAGCGGCGCCGATGTGGTCATGGGCCGCCGCCGCAGCCTGGTGGTGCGCCTGCAGGACGGCACCGGCGGGCTCAGCCTGCGCTTCTATCACTTCAGCAATGCGCAAAAGGAAGGCCTCAAGCGTGGCACCCGCGTGCGCTGCTACGGTGAGGCGCGGCCCGGGGCGTCGGGGCTGGAAATCTACCACCCGGAATACCGCAGCATTACCGGCGACGAACCGCCGCCCGTGGATGAAACCCTGACCCCGGTCTATCCGCTCACCGAAGGCCTGACCCAGCAACGCCTGCGCCAGCTCTGCCAGCAAACCCTGACGTTGCTCGGCCCCAGCAGCCTGCCCGACTGGCTACCCACGGAACTGGCCCGGGATTACCACTTGGCGCCGCTGGCCGACGCGATCCGCTACCTGCATCATCCGCCCGCCGACGCCGACGTGGACGAACTCGCCCTGGGCCATCACTGGGCCCAGCATCGTCTGGCGTTCGAAGAGCTGCTGACCCATCAACTGTCCCAGCAACGCCTGCGCGAAAGCCTGCGCTCCCTGCGCGCCCCGGCCATGCCCAAGGCCAGGGACCTGCCGACCCGCTACCTGGCCAACCTCGGCTTCACCCCCACAGGCGCCCAGCAACGAGTCGGCAACGAAATCGCCTACGACCTGAGCCAGCCCGAGCCAATGCTGCGGCTGATCCAGGGCGATGTCGGCGCCGGCAAGACCGTGGTCGCCGCCCTCGCCGCGCTGCAGGCCTTGGAGGCGGGTTATCAGGTGGCGCTGATGGCGCCCACCGAGATCCTCGCCGAACAACACTTCATCACCTTCCAGCGCTGGCTCGAACCGCTGGGCATCGAAGTCGCCTGGCTGGCCGGCAAGCTCAAGGGCAAGAACCGCGCCGCCGCCCTGGCGCAGATCGCCGAGGGCGCACCGATGGTGGTCGGCACCCATGCGCTGTTCCAGGACGAAGTGCAGTTCAAGAACCTGGCCCTGGTGATCATCGACGAACAGCACCGCTTCGGCGTGCAACAGCGCCTGGCCCTGCGGCAGAAAGGCGTGGGCGGGCGGATGTGCCCTCATCAACTGATCATGACCGCCACGCCGATCCCACGGACCCTGGCGATGAGCGCCTACGCCGACCTCGATACCTCGATCCTCGACGAACTGCCTCCCGGCCGTACGCCGGTCAATACCGTGTTGGTCACCGATACCCGACGGGTGGAAGTGATCGAACGCGTGCGCAGCGCCTGTGCCGAGGGCCGGCAGGCCTATTGGGTGTGTACGCTGATCGAAGAGTCGGAAGAACTGACCTGCCAGGCGGCCGAAACCACCTTCGAGGACCTCACCGCCGCCCTCGGCGAGTTGAAGGTCGGATTGATCCACGGTCGTATGAAGCCCGCCGAGAAAGCCGCGGTCATGGCTGAATTCAAGGCCGGCGCCCTGCAACTGCTGGTCGCCACCACGGTGATTGAGGTGGGCGTCGACGTGCCCAATGCCAGCCTGATGATCATCGAAAACCCCGAGCGCCTGGGCCTGGCGCAGTTGCACCAGCTGCGCGGCCGAGTGGGCCGGGGCAGCGCCGCCAGCCATTGCGTCTTGCTCTATCACCCGCCGCTGTCGCAGATCGGCCGCCAGCGGCTGGGGATCATGCGCGAAACCAACGACGGTTTCGTCATCGCCGAAAAAGACCTCGAATTGCGCGGCCCCGGTGAAATGCTCGGCACACGCCAGACAGGTCTGCTTCAATTCAAGGTAGCCGACCTGATGCGCGACGCCGATCTGCTCCCCGCCGTACGCGATGCCGCCCAGGCCCTGCTGGAACGCTGGCCCGACCACGTCAGCCCGCTGCTGGATCGCTGGCTGCGTCATGGGCAGCAATACGGCCAAGTGTGAGCACGCGCTCAGTTTTCAAGCCCCGCGTGCAGGACAAGCTGGTTATACTGACCAACTTGTAGGAAAACGGATACAGACCATGACAGAAGCTGCCCTCGTCCCCGAAGCCCCGCACGCTCCGTCTGTTATTCGGCTGTTGCTCGAGAAATTGGGCATCGGCTATGACGAAGTACTCGAACGACCCGGCCTGAACCCCGCCCGCAAAGTGCAGGCGGTGTTGTTGCACGATGCCGTTGGCGCGCTCATGGTGCTGTTTCCGCAAAGCCAGCTGCTGGACCTCAATCGCCTGGCCGAACTCACCGGCCGCAAGCTCACGGCGGTGCCGACCGAACGCCTGGAGCGCATGCTTGGCAAACACAGCCTGAGCCTGCTGCCCGGACTGCCGGCGCTGACCAGCTCACCGTGCCTGTACGAAGAAAGCCTGCTGCGCGAACCGAAGCTGCTGATCAACTCCGGCGAGCCGGGGCTGCTGCTGGAAGTGACCAGCGAAGCGTTCAAGACCATGCTCACCAAGGCCAGCGCCGCGACGTTCGGCGAAGCCGTGAGCAACATCACCCCCAACCTGGACCGCCCCCACGACGACCGCGCGGAAATCACCCAGGCTGTGCAGGCGTTCACCGCCCGGCGTATCCAGCAACGGCTGGAAGAAACCATCGAGATCCCGCCGCTGGCTGAAACCGCGCAAAAAATCATCAAGCTGCGGGTCGACCCTGACGCCACCATCGACGACATTACCGGCGTGGTGGAAACCGACCCGGCCCTGGCCGCGCAAGTGGTGAGCTGGGCCGCCTCACCCTACTACGCGTCGCCGGGCAAGATTCGTTCAGTGGAAGACGCCATCGTCCGGGTACTGGGCTTCGACCTGGTGATCAACCTGGCACTGGGCCTAGCCCTGGGCAAGACCCTGAGCCTGCCCAAGGACCACCCGCAACACACCACGCCGTACTGGCACCAGTCGATCTACACCGCCGCCGTCATCGAAGGCCTGACCCGCGCCATGCCGCGCGCGCAACGTCCCGAGGGTGGCCTGACCTACCTGTCCGGCCTGCTGCACAACTTCGGCTACCTGCTGCTGGCCCACGTGTTCCCGCCGCACTTCTCGCTGATCTGCCGACACCTGGAGGTCAACCCGCACCTGTGCCACAGCTACGTGGAACAGCACCTGCTGGGCATCAGTCGCGAACAGATCGGCTCATGGCTGATGCGCTACTGGGACATGCCCGACGAACTGGCTACCGCCCTGCGCTTCCAGCACGACCCCAACTACGACGGTGAATACGCCGCCTACCCGAACCTGGTGTGCCTGGCCGTGCGCCTGCTGCGCGCCCGCAGCATCGGCTCCGGCCCGGACGAAGACATCCCGGATGCCCTGCTCGAACGCGTGGGCCTGACCCGGGAAAAGGCCAACGACGTGGTCAGCAAAGTGCTTGAAGCAGAAGTGCTGCTGCGGGAACTGGCTTCGCAGTTTCACAGCTGAGCACCGCTCTCATTGGGTTTTGCCACCCAGTGAGAGCGGCTTCGCTCGCAACGGATACCGCAGGCGGTTTAGCCCAAGTAACGTAGAATCCAGTCTTGTCTGGAACTACCGAAAACTCGAAAGCCACTGATCACGATCCGTTCATCCGCCATGACAACCATATCTTCCGGTACGTTCGCCCCATCGATCCCCTCATAAACAACATAGCCTACGCCATCGTTGAATTGCGGGTCTAAAGAGCCATCAGGACGGTATCGCGCTGTCAGCACTCCATTACGAGAAGTATCGAGATGCCCCACGGCGCCTGTAACAACTATCGCGCCATCAGGTCGCCAATCGCATTTTGTCCAAGTAAGATTCCTGGCATACAACGTGGCAAACAAGGGAGCTCCATTATTAAAAGCGGAATCGTAGGATCCTTGCTCATTCAAAACAACAAGCACTCCTTTTGTGCCGTCACTCTCTACAGATTCACCGACAACAAGGATTTTCTCAAAACCCGCACTTCTGCCTATCGCTATTGAAAAAAATCTTGCCGTATTGGCGAGGGGAATTACGATGGGACGGTTGTTATTGAAATCTGGATCCACCCGCCCCTCACTGTCGAAACGTACAACATAAAGCCCATACTGTATTTCATCACCATAATGACCGCAGACCAGCACTTTTGTATCCGACTGAACGGTGACACCTGAAGCAGTAGTCCATCTGTACTCGACGCCAGGGAGTTCAACAATTGAAGTGCGTCTGTCGAAAGTGTCATCCAACGAACCATCTACGTTCAAACGAATAGCAATGGCTCTGATACCTTGCGTAAGATAAGTTTGATCTACCAATACAATCTTGCCGTTTGCGTCCTCAATCGCAGAATATCTCCAGTTCCCCTCCGCCTTGCCTGAATCACTTTCACCTTCTGAACCCTGCTCGCTCTGTTGCTTGCGCCCCCAAATAGGCAGACGGACGACACCATTATTTCCAAACTCGCTATTGAACTCGCCATTCTCACGCAACTTTATGATAATGGTGCCGAAATCATCGTCGTTACCAAATCGGCCACCTATAATCGATCCGCCGTCAGACAATGAATTAATACCCAGTAAATTGGGGTGCATCCCTCTCTCTGGCAATTCAATATAACCCGTTCCCGAATTGCCAAATGTGCTGTCGAGTGTTCCATGCTCGTTCAAACGCAAGACCACCATAGGAGCCCCCACTCCCAGTAACGGCATGACTGCAAGCAATTTGCCGTTAGGAAGTGCCAATATACCGGGTGCTCCGGCCGCGGAAACTTCTGGTATGGGAAGATGCAGCACGCCCCCTTCCCCAAAGGATGGGTCGAGGGTGCCCGCTTTAAGACTGCCTGCAGGATGAGTCATGATTTTGTGCTCCATCGGTGCGTGGGGAATCCAACAACGATGTTGAGTAGACACCTCAACCCGCGATCACACACCTGTCAGAGATGACAGTTCTGATTGCCCGTACAGACAACGTGCTGAGCTGACCGGCCATTGCAGACACTGAATGGCTCAAGCGCCAGGAGATGACGGTGCCTTTGCGCCAAGGGCAGGGCGTGCCCCCTCGCCCCCAATCCCATGGTTACTCAAGCCAGATAGCGAATGATCCAGCTTCCAACGATACGGGACCAAACCGGGCCGGGTAGCCGCGCAAAACCGCCAACGACGATCCGTCCGTCTGGCATTAGCGCCATATCCTCGACCGTCTCGTACTGTCCTTCTTCGTCAAAAAGCACAAAACCAACGCCGTTGAAAGTCAGGTCCGGCGAACCATCGGAACGGAACCGTGCGGTGAGCGCTGACACGCCCTCTTCCACAACCCCTCTGCCGGTACTGCCCCCGACAAGAATGGAACCGTCTGCCTGCCATGCGCAGCGATACCAGTCATGCCCCTGACCCACCCACTTAGAGAACAGCGGCTGCCCGCTATTGAATGCAAAATCGAAGAATCCATCGCGACTCAACACGAACATCAGCCCGTGCCTGTATTGGTCGCGCCAAACATCCCCGACAACAACAATCGCGTCGTCGCGTTCTCTCAGCGCCATCGCATTCGCATTCATGAAAGTGGGATTGGCAACGGTCACAACGCCGACGCCGCCATTGAAACTGGTATCGAGACGTCCCGTTACATCCAGACGCATCACATAGATACCGTTGGAATCCGGAGTGTCTTGGGAAGAATACTCCCCGCAAACCAGCACCTGGCCATCCGCTTGAAGGACAACACTTCTGATACTGGTAGGGGTACGGGGAATACCGGGGAGTTCGATAACCACGAATCCACTCCCGTTAAACGTGTCGTCAGTAGAGCCATCCGGGTTAAGACGAAGCACCGCCCACTGCCCTGGTGACGTGCCGAACGCTACCCAACTGGGCAGAACGATCTTCCCATCCGACTGCACAACCGCAGAGACGCCCTGATTGCCTGAAGATCGCGCAGCCCCTGCGGAGGGTTCTCGGTCCCGCCGACTGAAAGTCGCCGGCCCATCTTCCCTACCTCCATCCCTTGGCTCACTACGATACGGAAGCAAACGCACACCGTCCTCGCCAAAGAGCGTATTCAGCTGTCCATCCTCCAGGAATCGCACGACATAAGCGCCGCTCTGCTCGAACGATGAAAATTGACCGATCACCAACCATCCACCATCGTCCAGGCCGCTGAGTTGGTAGACCTCCAAGTCTGTATTTTTGATGGAGAACTCCACCAAACCCGTCCCGGCGCCACCAAACGCCATATCGAGCGATCCATCCTCGTTCACTTTCGCCAGTCTGATAGGGGCGGGGTCTCCCGGTAGAAGCACGGTGATCAGCAGTTTGTTTTCAGCCAGCGGCAGGATGGCTAGCGTGCGATAGCCTGTTAAATCGGGGGTCGGCAGTGTCAGCACCCCCTCTTCGGCAAAGGTCGGGTCGAGCGTGCCAGCCTGAACGGCGCTTGGTGCCTGGGCCATGATCGTCACTCCATCAAGGTGTATGAAACCACGCGGGTTTCATCACAATGGAGCACCCAAACACCGATCCGCACACCTGTCAGAGCTGACAGTCACCATGATCCTTGACGGCCAAATCAATGGCCTTTCAGGCCAAACCCGATCAAGCCTTCGGCTTGGCCTTCTTCGGCTTCAGATACTTGGTCAGCCCCTGGAACCAGATCACCAGCGCCGGGTTGCCCTTGATCTGGATCGACTTGTCCTGGATCCCTGTCATGAACGCCAACTGCTTGTTCTTGGCCTGCATCGTGGCGAAGCCATAGGCGGCGTCCTTGAAGGCGATGGCGAAGGCAGGCTCCGGGTAAGTACCGGACTGGCTGGTGATGCGCTGGTTCTTCACGGTGAAATGCCGGGCGACCTTGCCGTCCAGGGTTTGCAGCTGGAACACCAATTCCTTGTCGCCCAACTGCTGCTGGAACGCCGGATTGGTCCGGCTGGCCTTGCCCATCAACAACCCCAGCATCCACAGCAGAAAACGAAATTTCATGGGCACAGCCTCGTGAGAAAAGATCAATGGCTGGCAGTTTAGCGATTCTTCGGCACAACGCCATCATCGGATCGCTTTGTCGGAAGATAAGCCGGTTTTCGCGAAAGATGACTGCCAAGTCACAAAACCTGAAATCAAAAGATCGCAGCCTTCGGCAGCTCCTACATCGGTTTCTGTAGGAGCTGCCGAAGGCTGCGATCTTTTGATCTTTTTGCCCTCCTGCTCCTCGGACATTTCCTTCAAAACGCCGGGCTGTTCGTGAACTAGGCAGGGCTCTGGGGCACCGCTAACCTTTGTTTGTCATCGCAAAAAACGGTGACACGGACGTGCAAGTCCGGATTGGTACGCAATTGGTCATGGCTATTGACCGAGCATTTTTTTATGCTCGCGTCCGTTATGGCGATTGTGCGTGGGAGACCTTCGGGTCTGCCGGGGGTACCAGCCGGTCTTGCACACCTACGCACAGTTGCCACCTCTTCGAATGCAAGCGAAAGGATGTCGACCCCAACTCTGGTACATAGATATGTTCAAGGTCACTCCAAATCCGCCACAAAGCGGCCACAAATCCCGCGTCGAAGCGCAGGAAGAAAAAAAGCTCGAAGACGCCGCCACCCGCGCCCTCGACTACTACCTCAACCCCAAACCCTCTGCCCCACCCGAAACCGACAAAAGCCAGCTCTTCATCGTCGGTCCCCACATCGACACCGAAACCCTCCTCGCCAACGCCTCCGTATACC